>DATFES010000300.1:0-2021 GCA_035250945.1 Alphaproteobacteria bacterium
CGCGTAAGAACGTGCAAACCCAATCGCGCCAATACTATCTCGACGGCTACGGCTATCCCGGGGCCAACGACATAACCGGAAGCGAGAACGACAGCAATCGCGGAGGACATTAGTTCGTCGAACAATTGAGTGGCTCGTCCGAGCGTCGGGCTTGATCGTTTAGCCCGGGCCATGGGAGAAGGGGGCCCCGGCGGACCGCCGGGCCGGTAGCGCGCACCCCATCGGTGGGCGATCTGAGGACGCAGAAAATTGTGTCCGTTCAGTCACATATCGGCGGTACTTAACGCTCGTTCTAAACCGGTCGACCGGTTCCGCGCGCATGAAGACCTACTACCTCACGACGCCGATCTACTACGTCAACGACGCGCCGCATATCGGGCACGCCTACACGACGCTCGCATGCGACGTGTTGGCGCGCTTCATGCGGCTCGACGGCTATCGCGTCCACTTCCTCACCGGCACCGACGAGCACGGGCAGAAGGTCGAGAAGGCGGCGCAGGCCGCCGGCGAAGCGCCGAAGCCGTTCACCGACCGGTTTTCGCAGAACTTCCGCGCGCTGGCGCAGGCCCTCAACGTGTCGAACGACGATTTCATCCGCACCACCGAGGCGCGCCACATCGAGGCGAGCCAGGCGATCTGGCGTGCGCTGGAGAAGAATGGGGACATATATCTCGGCAAATACGCTGGCTGGTATGCGGTCCGCGACGAGGCTTTCTATGGCGAGGACGAACTCGTCACTGGGCCGGACGGCAAGAAGCGCGCGCCCTCGGGCGCCGAGGTCGAATGGGTCGAGGAGCCGAGCTACTTCTTCAAGCTGGCCGCCTGGCAAAATCGCTTGCTGAAGTTCTATGAAGAGAACCCGGATTTCGTCGGGCCAGCCACGCGCTTCAACGAGGTCAAGAGCTTCGTGCGCCAGGGGCTCGACGACCTATCGATATCGCGCACGACGTTCAAATGGGGCGTACCGGTGCCCGATGCGCCGGGCCACATCATCTATGTCTGGCTCGACGCGCTCACCAATTACATTACCGCGGTCGGCTACCCGGACACTGACAGCGAGTTGTTCACCAGCTTCTGGCCCGCCGATCTGCACATGGTCGGCAAGGACATCCTGCGCTTCCACGCCGTCTATTGGCCGGCCTTCCTGATGGCCGCCGGGCTGAAACCGCCCAAGCGCGTTTTCGCCCACGGCTGGTGGACCGTCGAAGGCCAGAAGATGTCCAAGTCGCTCGGCAACGTGGTCGATCCGTTCGACATCATTTCGAAGGACAAATACGGGCTCGACCCGGTGCGTTATTTCCTACTGCGCGAGGTGTCATTCGGCCAGGACGGCGATTTCTCGCAGCGGGCGATCGAAGGGCGACTCAACAACGACCTCGCCAACGACTTCGGCAATCTGGCGCAACGCGTGCTGACGCAGGTCAATCGCAACTGCTCCACTGCCGTGCCGCAGCCGGGTAAGTTCACGCCGCGCGACGAGGCGATGTTGGAAGCCGCGCGCGCGCTGCTCTCGGTGCTGCGCGCCGAGATCGGGCAGCAGGCGTTCCACAAGGCGCTCGATGCGCTATGGCGGATCATCGGCGAGGCGAACCGCTATGTCGATGAGCAGGCGCCGTGGGCGCTCAAGAAGACCGATCCGGCGCGGATGAACACGGTGCTCTACGTCCTGGTCGAGGTGATCCGCCATTGCGCAATCCTCTGCCAGCCGTTCATGCCGGGCTCGATGGCGAAGCTGCTCGACCAGCTCGGCCAGCCGGAGCACGCGCGCGATTTCGCGGCGCTCGCTACGCCGATCGCGCCCGGCACGAAGTTGCCGGCGCCGAGCGGAGTATTCCCGCGATTTATCCAGCCGGGCTCTCCAACTCATGCACATGTCGCGGATCAAGCGACTGCCAAGACCCGCCGATAACGATTTCGCATGCTGGTCGACAGCCACTGCCATCTCGACTATCCGCCGCTCGCCGACGATCTGACGGGCGTCCTCGCGCGTGCCCGCGCGGCCGGCGTCGGGACGCTGCTGA
>DATFES010000310.1:0-4987 GCA_035250945.1 Alphaproteobacteria bacterium
CGCCGCGGTGGCGCAGCAGCACGACACCGGCGAGGTGCTGATGGTGGCGTGGATGAACCGCCGCGCAATCGAGGAAACGCTGCGCGCCGGCGAGGTCTACTACTGGTCGCGCTCGCGCATGGGCCTGTGGCGCAAAGGCGAGCGATCGGGTCAGGCCCAGCGGCTGATCGAACTCAGGGTCGATTGCGACGGCGACACGCTGTTGCTGCTCGTCGATCAAACCGGCCTCGCGTGCCACACCGGTCGGCGGAACTGCTTCTTTCGCGCCCTTCGCGACGGCAAACTCCAGACCATCGCGCCCGTCGAAATCGATCCCGAGATCCTCTATGGCGAAAGATCGCCTTAGACTACGCATCATCTTTGGAGCCGGTACGCCGCTAGGCCCCGGCAAAGCGGATTTACTTGCAGCGATCGCGCGGACTGGATCGATCTCCGCCGCCGGCCGCGAGCTTGGCATGTCGTACCGCCGGGCCTGGATACTGGTCCAACAGATGAACCGCGCCTTTCGCGGTAAGCTGGTGACGACGGGCGTGGGCGGCCGACGCGGCGGCGGCGCGCGGATCACCGCGCTTGGAGCCGACGTTCTCAAGCGCTATCGCGCGATGGAAAGGCGGGCGGCGGAGTCGATCGCCAGGGATCGCCGCGCCTTCGCCCGGCTTCTTGCGCCATCGAGGGCACGGCGCCGGGCAAGCGACTAAGCGTGTTGGCATCGACCGGGTGAACCGTTATATTCCTTCGGATATAACGATACCGGAGGCAGCAATGCCGTTGAAGGCGGTCACCTCGGCTCTCGCCGGATTGCTGCTCGCTTGGCGGATCGCGGTCGCGGCGGAGGCGCCGGTGATCGCAGTTGCGGCGAACTTGACCGAGCCGATGCGCGAGATCGCCGCGGCGTTCGAAAGCGAGCGCGAAATCAGGGCTCGCCTCAGCTTCGGCTCCTCGGGAAACTTCGTTCGTCAGATCCAGCAGGGCGCTCCGTTCGAGCTGATTCTTGCCGCCGACGAGGACTCGATCGAACGCCTGCGCGCAACCGGACACGTCACCGACCAAGGGGCGGTATACGCCGTCGGGCGGCTGGCGTTGTTTATTCCCAGCGGTTCCTCGATAAAGCTCGATCCCGAACTCATGGGTCTCGGCGAAGCGTTGCGCCTTGGCGCCGTGCGTCGCATTGCGATCGCCAATCCCGAGCATGCGCCCTATGGCCGCGCTGCGGAGCAAACGTTGCGCCGGTCCGGACTGTGGGAACTCGCCCGACCCCGACTGGTGCTCGGCGAGAATATCGGTCAGGCTGCGCAATTCGTCGTGACCGGCGCGGCGGAGGCTGGCTTCATCGCTTATTCGATCGCGCTCGCGCCGTCGCTCAAGGACAAGGGCCGCTTCGTGGTCATGCCCGAAGCTGCGCATGGCCCGATACGCCAGCGCATGGCGCTGCTTGCCGGCGCCAGCGACAATGCCCGTGCGCTCTACGAATTCATGAGCGGTGCGACGGCGCGGCGCGTCCTCGAACGCTACGGCTACGCCGTGCCCGGAGCGCAGTGACGCCGCCATGGATTGGTCGGCCTTCCGGCTGTCGCTCGAATTGGCGTTTTGGACGTGCGCGCTCCTGTTGCCGGTCGGTATCCTGGTGGGGCGTGCGCTCGCGTGGCGCAGCTTTCCCGGCAAGGTGTTTGTCGAGGCGCTCATTGCATTGCCCCTCGTCCTGCCGCCGACGGTGCTCGGGTTCTATCTCCTGGTCGGTTTTGGCAAAGCGTCGTGGGCGGGGCAGATCTACGAGGCCGTGTTGGGTGGGCCCCTGGTGTTCAGTTTCGCCGGGCTGGTCGTCGCCTCGATGATCTTCAATTTGCCGTTCGTCGTGCAGCCGATTCAGCGCGCCTTCGCGGCCGTCGATCCGACGATTCGCGAGGCGGCGTGGTGCTGCGGGTTGTCTCGCTGGCGCACCTTCCTACGGATCGAAGCGCCGCTGGCTTGGCCCGGCATCCTTTCGGCGCTGGTACTGACCTTCGCCCACACGCTGGGGGAGTTCGGCGTCGTCTTGATGGTCGGCGGCAACATTCCCGACGAGACGCGCACCATCGCCATCGCAATCTACGACCGCGTGCAAGCCTTCGACGACGAAGCGGCGGGCGCCATGGCGGCGCTACTGCTGGTATTTTCGTTCGCCGCCATCGGACTGGTGAATTTGCTGTCGTCGCGCGTCGGCCGCCGCCATGCCTGAGGGAGCGTCCGGCGCGCTAAAGGTTGTTCTCGCCCAATCGGCGCCCATCCCGCTCGATGCGACGCTCGACGTGGCGCCTGGCGAGCTGCTCGCCTTGGTCGGCCCCTCGGGGGCGGGAAAATCGACGACGCTGCGCACGATCGCCGGGCTGATCCGGACGCGGCATGGCCGTATCGAATGCGCGGGCACCCTGTGGTTCGACGCCGCCGCCGGGATATTTCTTCCCCCGCAGCGGCGCCGGGTCGGATACGTGTTTCAGAACTACGCGCTGTTCCCCCATTTGAACGCCCTCGATAACGTGGCGCTTGCGGTCGGCGATGCGACGACGGCAATCGCGCGTGCGCGCGAATTGCTCGCCCTCGTGCATCTCGAGGGGCTCGAGCATCGCCGGCCGGCCGAACTTTCCGGCGGCCAGCAACAGCGCGTCGCGGTCGCCCGCGCGCTCGCCCGCGATCCGGCCGTCTTGTTGCTCGACGAGCCATTCTCCGCCGTCGATCAGGTGACCCGGCGCAAACTTCATCGCGAACTGGCGCAGCTACGCCGACAACTCAATCTTCCGATCGTCCTGGTGACCCACGATCTCGACGAAGCGGCTGGCTTGGCCGACCGGATGAGCATCCTTCATCACGGACGCACGTTGCAGTCGGGGCCGCCGGGCGAAGTCATGAGCCGGCCGGCGACCGTCGAAGTGGCGCGCCTAGTCGATCTGCCGAATGTCTTCGAGGGAGAAATCGTCGCCCACGACGCAGGCACGAAGCGAACTCTCTTGCGATGGCGCGGTCGGACGCTCGAGGCCGTGCACGCGCCCGCCTTTCCGCCCGGTAGTCGCGTCGCCTGGGTGATACCGTCGGCTGGCGTCGTTTTACACCGACGCGATCGGCCCTCGCGCGGCGAGCGCGAGAATCCGGTGCCCGGGATCGTCGGCGAATCTCTCCGATTGGGCGAGACGACGGCGGTGGCCCAGCTTGTCGATGGCGATCATGCGCTGAGGATCGCTTTTTCGCTTCCGAGCCATGTTGCCGACCGAAACGGCATCGCTCCGGGGGTGGGCGTGACCGTTTCGTTGCTGAGCGAAGCGATACATTTGATGGCGCACGACGATCCGACGGCGCCAGGCGCCGCGCGCGGCGTCGTCTAAGCGCGGGCGAATCGGCGCGAGTCGCGATATCGAAGCGCGCTGGCCTCGGTTCCTCTCGGTCGTTTCGGCGTAGTCGAAATGCGGCCGGCGTTCGACCATAAATCCGTTCTAAGTCAGGCAGTTTAACCATAAAATAAATCTTAAAGTAAAACAGTAGATGTAGATTTTTGCTCATTGATGCAGCGAGACTCGATACTATTTTCGAGGATTCTCAACGGAGCGAGTTCGGGCCGTGGAAGGCATGCCAAAGGACGTCATCGACGCTGTCGGGGCGGTCGATATTTCGACCGCCGCCGAGCGCCTCGGCATATCGGTGCAGACGCTCGAAGGGGTGCTTGATCGCGGCCTGCTCAAGGGGTTCAAGGACGCCGACGGAAGGTGGAAGGTCCTGCTTGAAGGCGGCCACCAGCAAGGCGCCAGCACAGGGCCTCATGTCTCGACGGCGCGCGAGTCCGGCAGCGGCGGTCCCTCGCCCACCCTTTCACGCATCCTCGACGATACGCGCTCGCCGCTCGAGCGCGTGCTGGCCGAGCAGGTCGATTTCCTGCGGGTGCAATTGTCGGATCGCGACCGCGCGATCATTGAAAAAGACGCCGTGATCGCCGATTTATCGCGCGCACTGCGCGCGCTCCCGGCGCCGGTATCGACAGGTTCGGCGGCCGAGGGGCTGGTCGCGAGGCTGGAAAGCGCGATCAACGCCGTGGCGCAGCAGCTGGGCCACCAGACACGCGGCCGCGAGATGCGCTGGGCAATGGTCGGCATCGCGGCCGTGCTCGCCGTTGCCGCCGTCTTGTTGCTGGCGATCGGCGGCGTGCCGCCGCTCGGCCGGCCGCCGGCGGGCTGAGAGGGAGCGGTACGCCATGTCGCACGCAAAGCTCTGGCTTCGCATCGGCATCCTGTCGCTGATTGGCGCCGCTATCGTCGTTGCAGGACGACCTGACGGCCAAGCTCAAGCACCAGTGGCCGACCCGCAACCGGCGGCGACGCGCGAGGCGCCCAAACCGCGCCCTGGTCCGCTCGATGTCGGCATCGTCGCGAGCGGCGTATCAGGTGGCGGGCTGCGCGTGGTGAGCGACCTCGCTGCGGTTCTCGATGACGACAAGTTACGCGTCCTCCCCATCATCGGGCGGGGCGGCGTCGAAAATGTCGAGGATCTGTTTCGTACCCGGCGGGCCGATGCGGCGCTGGTGCAGCTCGACGTTTTGGCCCGTATGCGCAGCGACCCGGCCTTTTCCGGCGCGGATCGGCACCTGCAATACGTGGCGAAGCTGCACAACGAGGAAATGCATCTGTTGGCCCGCGACATCGTGGGCAGCGTCGAAGATCTCGCCGGCCAGAGGATTAGCGTCGCCACGGAGAGCATCGGCGCGATCACGGCGGCTCCGTTGTTCGAGGCGTTGGGGATTCGTGTCGAGCTGACGGTCGACGACCCGATGGTGGCCCTCGAGAAGCTGCGTAGGGGAGAAATCGCCGGCATGCTTTTCGTGTCGGCGAAACCCGCCCCGCTCCTTGCCGGATTACGCGCGACGGATCGCCTTCGTCTTGTCGCACTGCCGGCGTTGCCATCGCTGTTCGAGGTCTATCTGCCGACGCGGTTCGAAGCGACCGATTATCCGCAGCTCGTCGCGCCGGAC
>DATFES010000319.1:0-7242 GCA_035250945.1 Alphaproteobacteria bacterium
CGCGCGCCGCTGAAGCCCTTGGCGGCGAATTCGACGGTCGCGACATCGAGGATATCGCGCTTGGTCCGCTCAGGGGCATTTACGCGACTTGGTCGATGGCCGCCGCGGTCGCGTTTTGCAATATGCTGATAGTTCATTTCCATATCGCGGTGAAAAGCATGGATCGTTGGCTCTGCACAGGACGGCGGATGCCCGGAGCCGGTTCGCCAAGGGCGGCCGCTGCGACGGCGCGTCCCTAGCCTTCGGTTCGATCGCGGCGGCGCCTGCAGTCTATTTTGCGTGCGCGGGCGGCGAAAGTCATTTCGTCGCCGACTCGAGGATGGGCGGCGGATGCCGGCTTGCGTACCACCGCGACATGGCGGCCATGCGAACCGGCGCGTTGAGGGCGCCGTAGCCCGCGTAACCGCCGGTCCGCTGCAAGATCTCGAAGAAGAACCGATCCTCGAAGGGCAGCGTATAGAGATGCAGAAACGCTCCGGCCGCGTCTTGATCGTACAGAATGTTTTCGTTTTGTAGGCGATAGACGAACGCCGGATCGAGATCGAACTTCGCCGCCAGATCGTCGTAGTAATTCGCCGGTATCGCCAAGACCTCGACGCCCGCCGCCTTAAGGCGCGCCGCGGTCGCGAACATGTCGTCGGCGCCGATTGCGATCTGGTGCACGCCGGCGCCGGCAAACGTCGAGACGGATTGGGCGGTTACCGTCCGTCGACCATCGGCGATGTTCAACGGGAACCGGACGCTGCGGCCAGGAGTGGCCATCGCACGGCTGCGCACGAGCCCGTAAGGGTCGGCGAGATCGACGGGTTCGTCGGGAACCATTCCCAGGGTCGCGCGCAGAAACAGGACCCAGGCGTCCAACAGCCCTTCGGGAAGGGAAAACGCAACATGGTCGATTTCACGCAGGCCGACCCCGGTCGACGCGTCGGTCTCGCCGAGAATGAAATCGGCGAGGAAATTCGGAGCAAGTTCGGGCGCGGTTCCGACGAAATAAAGCATGCATGCATCGAGGGCGCGTATCGACGGGATGGCGACCTCGTTGGAATGAACCCTCTCGATCCCCCGCGCGGCCTTGAACGCCTCGGCGCGGGCGGCGGCCAACAACGGATCGTCGCTCGCAAGCGCGATCGCGCAGACGCTCGGACCGTGCAGCAGGAAGTACGAGCGTGCGAAGCCCTGCTGCTCCGCGTTCAGGACGATATTGACGTCGCCCTGCCGCAGGAGGGTCACGCGCTTGCTGCGATGGCGTCCCGCCCGACGAAAACCCAGCTTGCCCAGCCACTGCTCGAGCGCCGCGCCCGATGGGCCATCGACGGCGAACTCGATGAACGCGACGCCGGCAAACTGCGGCGCCGGCGGCGGGTCGAACAATTCGACGCGCAAATGACGCGGGCGGGCGTGCGGCGGACGCGCCGGGCGCCGAGGCTCGCCGGCGATCTCCGCGCACACTTGCTCCTCGAGAAACAGGAGCGATCGCAGTCCATCGACGGCGGTCGGCCGCGTCGGCGAGGCGCGGAAGTCGTCGTTGAACACCTCGAGCGAAAGGGGGCCGGCATAGCCCGCGCGCACGACCGCGCCGACGAATTTCGCGACCGGCAGGTTTCCCTGCCCGGGAAAACAGCGGAAATGCCGGCTCCACGACAAGACGTCCAGCTTCATCGCCGGAGCGTCGGCGACCTGGGTGAAGAAGATGCGCGAGCCTGGTATCCGTGCGATTTCCGACAGATCGTCGTCGATGGCCAGCGAATGGAAGCTGTCGAGGATCAGGCCGAGATGCGGATGGTCGGCGCGGCGGACGATGTCCCAAGCATCCTTGTAGGATTTGGCCATGCGGCCCCAGGCCAGCGCTTCGTAGCCGATCCGCACGCCGTGCTCGGCGGCCAGTTCGGCGAGCGCGCGGAGCTGCTCGGCGGCGCGTTCCGGACCGGCGGCATTCGCCGCGACGCTCGAGCAGACCAACAGCAGGCGGACGCCGAGGTCGGCCATCACATCGAGCTTCCGCCTGGCGCGTTCAAGATTGCGGCGGAACTCGTTGTCGTCCTCGACCTCGAAATTGCGAAATGGCTGATAGAGATAGATCTCCAGGCCGAGGTCGCTCGCAATCGCCCGCACGTCGCGCGGCGACTCGCCGCAGCAGATCAAATCGTTCTCGAAGATCTCGACGCCATCGAAGCGCGCCGCGGAGATCGCCTCCAGCTTCTCCTTGAGCGTCCCGCTGAGCGAAACCGTTGCGATCGACGTCAGCATGCCGAACTCCCTCCTGATGGGCTCGACGGTAGGCGCATCATGGGAGCGGCGACGCTACATCGTCGCGAAATGGCGCAGCATCCGGTCGGCGTCGGCGACCCGTCCGGTGAACAGCTCGAACGCCTTGGCGGCCTGAAAGACCGCCATTCCGCCGCCGTCGAGGGTGCGGCAACCGGCCGCCCGCGCCGATTTCAGAAGCTCGGTTTCGAGCGGAAAGTAGACGATCTCGGCGACCCACAGATCGGCGCGCAGGACTTCGGCCGGTACGGGAAGGCCGGGATGGCCCAGCATGCCGACCGGTGTCGAGTTGATCAGGCCATCGGCCTCGGCGATGGCCCGCTTGATGTCGTCGACCGCGACCGCGTGTCCGGCGCCAAAGTGCTTGGCGAGATGCGCTCCGAGGGTCGCGGCGCGGCAGTCGGCGCTGTCGTTGAGGGCCAGACGTTTCACGCCGAGCTTCAACAGCGCGTAGGCGATGGCCGCGCCTGCGCCGCCGGCGCCGATCTGCACCGCCGAATTCATCGACGCTCCGGGCAGCCCGCGCCGAAAGTTTTCGGCGAAGCCCCACCAATCCGTGTTGTAGCCGATCCGCCTGCCCTTATCGAATAACACCGTGTTGACCGCGCCGATCGCCGCGGCGTCTTCGGACAGCGAATCGAGATGCTCGATGACCGATTGCTTGCAAGGGTGCGTAACATTGCAACCGGTAAAGCCGAGGAGTTCGGCCGAATCGAGGACACGCGGCAGCGCGGCGGCGGCGCCGTCGATGCGGTCGAGATCGATCAGCTGGTAGCAGAGCCGGATGCCGTGCGCGGCGGCCTCCTTCTCGTGCAGCGCCGGGGTCCGCGAAGCTTGTATGGCGCTGCCGATTAGGCCGACAAGATGGCGGGGCGGCCTGGATTGGCTCACGACGGCGACCCGAGAAGTTTGGCGACGCGAGCGATTGCGAACTGATAGCCCTGCGTACGGCAGCCGCAAATCACTCCGTCGGCGACCGACGAAACGTAGGAGTGATGGCGAAACGACTCCCGACGGTGAATGTTGGATATGTGGACCTCGATGATCGGCCCATCGAACATGGAAAGCGCATCGAGCAATGCGATCGACGTGAACGAAAGACCGGCCGGGTTGATGACGATGGCCGAAGCGTTGTCGCGCGCCTCCTGGATCCATTCGATCAATTCACCCTCGTGATTGCTTTGGCGAAAGTCGACGACCAAATCGAACGATTTCGCCTCCGCTTGACAGGCCGACCTGATATCGCTCAGCGAATCCGGGCCGTATATCTCGGGCTCGCGGACGCCGAGCAGATTGAGATTGGGTCCGTTGAGGACCAAGACACGACGATTCATGCGGCAATTCCGAATGATCTTCTGGCGCGACAGAAGCGCGGACGCTGGCCGCCTTGCCGATGATCTCGCGCGGTGACGTAGTGCCGCGCCATGGGCCGGGGAGAGGCCTAATATGTACGAACTAGTACGTTCATGTCAAGAAACGCCACGCCGGGAGGTCGCTTTGCGCGGCGAGAGCGGCATGGAAACGTCGCCCCGACGCGCCGCGCTCGCGATGGCGTCGAATTCCTCGGCCTTCACCGTCTATCGCTCCGGTTGCGGCGCGACCGCTCTTGGCCGCGCGACAAGGCGTTGCCTGGAGACGGACTCCCAATCCGGCGGGGAAGCTGATAATACACGGATCAACCAGCGCGCGGCGTTGAGCGGCGAGGTGCGCCAAACCGCGGCGGGGATAAAAGGCGCTCGCCGGCGGCGCCGGCGAGCTAACCAATGGGAGGAAGCCTTGCAACGACATATCACGACCCTCGCGGTCGGCGTCGCGCTCGCTATGGCGCATGGCGCTACCGCCGAAGGTAAGACCTTGGTTTATTGTTCCGAAGGCAGCCCCGAAGGGTTCAATCCGGCGCTATATACCGCCGGTACGACCTTCGACGCCTCGGCGCGGCAAGTTTATAACCGACTTGTCGAGTTCGAGCGCGGGACGACCAAGATCGTGCCCGGCCTCGCCGAGTCCTGGACGGTGTCCGAGGATGGCAAGGTCTACACGTTCAAGCTGCGACAAGGCGTCAAGTGGCAGACGAGCCGGAACTTTACGCCCTCGCGGCCGTTCAACGCCGACGACGTCCTGTTCACCTTCGATCGCGCCTGGAAGGCCGACCACCCGTTCCACCGCGTTTCGGGCGGCAAGTACGAGTATTTCAACAGCATGGACATGCCGAAGCTGCTGAAGGCAATTCGTAAGACGGACGATCGCACGGTGGTATTCGAGCTCAACAATCCCGAAGCGCCGTTCATCGCCAACATGGCGATGGATTTCGCTTCGATCCAGTCCGCCGAGTACGCCGACAAGATGATGAAGGCGGGCACTCCTGAAAAGATCGACCTCGAGCCCGTCGGCACCGGACCGTTCGCGCTCGTCGCATATCAGAAGGACGCCGTGATTCGCTACAAGGCGCACCCGGACTATTGGCAAGGCAAGGCAAAGATCGACGACTTGGTGTTCGCGATCACCCCCGACGCCTCGGTGCGGTGGGCCAAGCTCAAGGCCGGCGAATGCCATGTCATGCCCTACCCGAACCCGGCCGATCTCGAGGCGATGCGGAAGGACCCCAATATCAATCTTCTGTCGCAAGAGGGCCTCAACATCGGCTATTGGGCGTTCAATACGGAAAAGAAGCCCTTCGACGACAAGCGCGTGCGCCAGGCGATGAACTACGCCGTCAATAAGCAGGCGATCATCGACGCCGTGTTCTTGGGCGCAGGCAAACCGGCGACCAATCCAATCCCGCCGACCATCTGGTCGTACAACGATGCGATCAAGGACTACTCGTACGATCCGGCGAAGGCGAAGGAGCTTCTCGGTGCGGCCGGATTCGCCAACGGGTTCGAGACCGATCTGTGGGCGATGCCGGTGCAGCGGCCGTACAATCCGAACGCCAAGCGCATGGCCGAGGTGATTCAGGCCGATCTCGCCAAGATCGGCGTCAAGGCCAACATCGTGACGTTCGAATGGGCGGAGTATCTCAAGCGCACCAAGAACGGCGAACACCAGACCGTACTGCTTGGCTGGACCGGCGATAACGGCGATCCCGACAACTTCCTCAATGTCCTGTTGGGTTGCGCCGCCGCCAAGGACGGCACCAATCGCGCGCGCTGGTGCTACAAGCCGTTCGACGACCTGGTCAACCAGGCGCGGCAGACCTCCGACGTCAACAAACGCACCGAGCTGTACAAGCAGGCGCAGGCAGTCTTCAAGGAAGAGGCGCCGTGGTACACGGTCGCGCATTCGGTGCAATACAAGCCGGTGCGAAAGGAAGTGATCGACTTCAAGATCCATCCCTTTGGCGGCCACATCTTTTACGGCGTCGACATCAAGGAGTGATCGGGGTCAATCGACTTGGCATGCGGCCAGGGGGAGCGGCGACGCTCCCCCTCGTCGTTTCGCGACGCCTCTAGGTATTTCGCGCAATGCTGCGCTTCCTGCTGACGCGCGTGTCGCTGATCATCCCGACCTTCATCGGGGTGACGCTGCTCACATTCGCCATGATTCGCCTGGTGCCGGGCGATCCAATCCTCTTGATGGCGGGCGAGCGCGGCATGGAGGAGGGGCGCTACAATCAGCTCAAGGCCGAGCTCGGGTTGGACAAGCCGATTCTGGTCCAATACGGCTACTACCTCGCCGATTTGGCGCAAGGCAATCTCGGCAAATCGATCATCACGCGCGAGCCGGTGCTTAAAGAGTTCCTGGCGCTGTTCCCGGCGACAGTCGAGCTGTCGCTGAGCGCCATCGTGATCGCCATGTTGATCGGCCTTCCGGCCGGCATCCTCGCCGCGGTGCGACGCAACTCGGTCTTCGACCATTCGGTGATGGGCCTGTCGCTTACCGGCTATTCGATGCCGATCTTCTGGTGGGGCTTGCTGCTAATTTTGCTGTTTTCGGTGACGCTCGGCTGGACGCCAGTCTCGGGCCGCATGTCAGTGCGCTATTTCGTCGAACCGACAACGGGTTTCGTTCTACTCGACGCCTGGCTCGCCCGCGAATGGGGAGGATTCAAATCGGCGCTGCAGCATCTCGTATTGCCGGCGATCGTGCTGGCCACGGTGCCGCTGGCCGTGATCGGCCGGATGACGCGCTCCTCGATGCTGGAGGTGCTGAACGAGGACTACATTCGCACGGCGCGCGCCAAGGGGCTCCCGCCGTGGCGCGTCGTCGGGCTTCACGCGCTGCGCAATGCCCTGATCCCGGTCATTACCGTCATCGGTCTTGAAACCGGCCGGCTCCTCGGCGGAGCGATTCTGACCGAGACGATCTTCTCGTGGCCGGGCGTGGGCAAGTGGCTGATCGAATCGATTCGCCGCCGCGACTATCCGGTCGTGCAGGGCGGCGTGCTGCTCGCCGCTAGCATTGTCATCCTGGTGAATTTGTCGGTCGACGTGCTGTACGGGCTGATCAACCCGCGAATTCGTAAGGGACGCTGAGATCATGGCGGTCGGAACCACGGTGGCGCTCGCCAGGGATCGCGTCCCGCCGCATCCGCTGGTCGAATTCTGGCGCTACTTCCGCCAGAACAAAGGTGCGGTGCTCGGTCTTGCGATCATCGCCGCGCTTACGCTGGTCGCGGTATTCGCCGATGTCCTGGCGCCACACCCACCGGCCGAACAGTACCGTGATGCATTGCTGGCCCCGCCGGTATGGGTCGAGGGCAGCTCGACGCGGTTCATTCTCGGCACCGACGACATCGGCCGCGACATGCTGTCCCGGCTGATCCACGGCGCGCGCGTGTCGATGCTGGTCGGAATCAGCGTCATCACTCTCGGGCTCGTCGTCGGCGTGACGTTGGGACTGCTGGCGGGGTTTTTCCCCGGAATTCTCGGCATCGCCATCATGCGGGCGATGGACACGCTGCTGGCGCTGCCGGCATTGCTGCTCGCCATCGTCATCGTCGCGATCCTCGGACCCGGACTTTTCAACGCCATGCTGGCG
>DATFES010000333.1:0-9649 GCA_035250945.1 Alphaproteobacteria bacterium
TCGTGGTCGGCGAAAACGCGCGCTGCGCGCGCCAGGTGGAGTCGCACGACGCGACGATCGAAGACACGGGGAGATCCAGCCATCGTCCAACTATCGCATGATCGATGGAAAAGAAACCGTGAATCTTGTCCCTATGCCGCCGACCCGCGAAAGCAAGAAAATGACCGGCGCGCGTGGTTGACACGATCGATCAACCCGTGATCGCATTGCGCCATGAACGCCGCATCAGGATTGCGCGACGTCCTCACGTTGTTGATGCGCCGCACGCTCGATGTCGTGCTGCCGCCGCAATGTTTGTCATGCGATGCGCTGGTGGACAGCGCGAACGCGCTCTGCGCGAGCTGCTGGACGGGGGTCACCTGGATCGCCGCCCCGTATTGCGAGTGTTGCGGTCTGCCGTTCGATTTCGACCCGGCGCCATCGCGCGCCGAATCGATTCTGTGCACGGGGTGTCTTGGCGAACGTCCGGAATTTTCCCGCGCCCGCGCCGCGTTCCGCTACGACGATGGCGGCAAGCGCTTGGTTCTCGGACTTAAGTTTGCCGACCGCACGGGCGGCGTGCCGGCGTTCGGCCGCTGGCTCGCCCGCGCCGGCGCCGAACTGCTGGTCGACGCCGATGTGGTAGCGCCGGTTCCGATGCATTGGACCCGCCTGGCGTGGCGCCGATACAACCAGTCGGCGCTACTGGCGCTCGCCGTGGCGCGCGCCGGGGGCCGGACATGCATTGCCGATTTGTTGGTCCGGCGACGACGGACGCCGCCGCAGGGCGAATTGGGGCGTCGCGAACGGTGGCGCAATGTACGCGGCGCTTTCGCCGTCAACCGCCGGCATGAAGCGGCCGTTAGCGGCGCGCGCGTCGTCTTGGTCGACGACGTTCTCACCACCGGCGCCACGGCGCGCCATTGCGCCCGCGCCTTGCTCGCCGCCGGCGCGGCGTCGGTCGACTTGCTGACTTTGGCGCGGGTCGTCAGGCCCGGGGCTGACGGCTAGGCAAACAAGCCTCTAGTCCTTATCTTAAGGGCGGTCGGCCGTCGCGCAGCGGCGGGCGACGTTTACCAAGGCGTAACCATATCATGTCGGCGAAGGTCGAAATCTACACCAGCCCGTTTTGCGGCTACTGCCACCGCGCAAAGCGGCTGCTTGAGGAGAAGGGCGTCGACTACAGCGAGTACGATATTCTGATGTACGGAGCGAAGCGGGCCGAGATGACCGCCCGGGCGAATGGACGGACGACGGTGCCGCAGATTTTCATCAATGGCGACCATGTCGGCGGTTACGAGGAACTCCGCGCGCTCGAGCGCGACGGCGGCCTCGATGCCAAGCTTGCGGACCGGGCATGAACGACCCTGCGAAGCGCGCCGAGCGCGAAGGAGCAAGGCGCACCCTCGCCGATTGGCTGCCGCGAGTGCCGGGCGAAGGCGTGCGGTCGATCGCCGTTCTCGAGCACGGCACGATGCTCGCCAAGCTTTACGCACCGCGCGGCAGCGACCCGCAGACGCCGCATACCCGCGACGAGGTCTATGTGGTGGCGAGCGGCCGTGGCGCTTTCGTCCACGGCGGCCAGCGCACCGAGTTTGGACCGGGCGATTTCCTGTTCGTTCCGGCGGGAGTCGTCCATCGCTTCGAGAATTTCAGCGACGATCTGGCGCTGTGGGTCGTATTCTATGGCCCGGAGGGCGGCGAGCGGCCATGAGGAACAGCCGAGAATGAGCGGAAAATTCACCGTCGCCTGCGTACAGACCAACTCGACTCGCGACGTGGCGGAGAATCTCTCCGCTATCGTGCCGATGATCAGCGAGGCGCGACGGCGCGGCGCCGCGCTGGTCTGCTTGCCCGAAGTAGTCGGCATGATCGAGCCGCGGCGTCGCCTGCTGTTGGAAAAAGTCGAGCCCGAGGAGACGAATCGCGGACTGGCGGGATTCCGCGAGGCGGCGAAGCGCCTGTCGCTATGGCTCTTGGTCGGATCGCTGTCGGTCAAAGTCGGGGTCGACCGCGTCGCGAACCGTTCCTATCTGATCGATCCGGAGGGCGCGGTGCGGGCCTCGTACGACAAGATCCACATGTTCGATGTCAATCTCGAGGGCGGCGAATCGTACCGCGAGTCGGCGACGTTTCGGCCCGGCGAGACGGCGGTGTTGGCGGATACGCCATGGGGACCGCTGGGAATGACGGTCTGCTACGATCTGCGGTTCCCGCAGCTTTATCGCGCGCTGGCGCAAGCAGGCGCGATGTACCTGTCCATTCCGGCGGCGTTCACGCGCCCGACCGGCCGCGCGCATTGGCATGTTCTCATCCGCGCCCGCGCCATCGAGACCGGCTGTTTCGTCTTCGCCGCCGCGCAATGCGGCGAACACGCCGAGGGGCGCAAGACATACGGCCATTCGCTGATCGTCGCCCCATGGGGTGAAATCCTCGCCGAAGCCGGCGGCGAAGTCGGCGTGATTACCGCCGAGATCGATCCGGCGAAGGTCGCCGAGGCACGGCGCATGGTGCCCTCGTTGCAGCACGACCGATCTTTCTCGCCGCCTGATTCGATGCCGCGGGCCGCGATTCGCCGCGCCTCCGGCGAATAAAGATCGAGAACGCCGTCAGGCGAGCCGGACGGCCGCAATGCGTTGCACCATTGCCGGGCGCGGCGCGTCGATCTCGCGATCCTCGTAGGCGACGACGCGCAGAAGACCAGCCACCGCCGCCAGCAGTTCGCCGGGCCGCAAGAGAAAATCGGGATTGCTCGGCTTGCCGAAGCGCTCGTTTCCAACCGCGAAAGTTTCATAGATCAGCGCGCCCGAGGGCGCGACCGAGGCTACGATATCGGCCATGATCGGACGATGCAGATAGTTGGCGACGATGACGCCGGCGAAGCGCCGCGCTCCCAGCGGCCAGCCCCCCGCCGTTTCGAGGTCGGCAGCCTGAATTTCGACGCCGGGTTGCCCGCCGAGGTCGTCAAGCCGGCTGATATCGCAATCGACGGCAGTTACGCCGTGGCCGCGGGCGAGGAAGTAACGGGCGTGCCGTCCGCCGCCGGCGGCAAGATCGAGGACCCGTCCGCCGGGCGGCACGAGGAAAGCGAACCGTGTCACCCAAGCCGAGGGCGTTTCCTCGACCCCGTGCCTGTCGGACCTTCTTCTCGCCTCAGGCGGCGTATCGGATTGAATCTTCTGCACGCGTCGGTTAATTCCTTGACCTGCGGGTTCCGGCAGCCCATGTCAATCCGGCGCCCCGTGGCGGCAGATGACGATTAACATTCATAGCTGGATCGCATGATCGTCTTCGACCTTCGCTGCGACAAGGGCCACGTTTTCGAGGCGTGGTTCAAAGACAGCGCGGCGTTCGCCCGTCAAAAGAAACGCCGCCAGATCGGCTGCGCGGTTTGCGGTTCGACGGCCGTCGACAAGGCGCCGATGGCCCCGCGAATCGCGCGCGCGCGGAAGAAGGACGCAGGCGAGGCGCATCCCAAGTCATACGCCAACGATCCCGCGGCGACGCGTGCAACGGAACTGATGAAGGAGTTGGCGGATCTGCGCGCCCACGTCGAGAAGAACTGCGACTATGTCGGCCCGCGCTTCGCCGAAGAGGCCCGGAAGATTCATTACAGTGAAGCAAAGCGGCGCAATATTTACGGCGAGGCGACGGACGCCGAGGCATCCGAACTTTCGGACGAAGGCATCGAATTTTCGCGCGTCCCCTGGCTTTCCCGCCGCGACGCCTGAGGCGGCGCCGGCGGACGGCGAACACGATGTGCGATCCGCGGCCCTTGACGCCGCGCGGATTAGTTCAGCCGCGCTTGACGCAAAACGCCATGTAGTTGACCGATAGGTCGCCCGTCAGGGTCCACGCATCGGCGAGCGGGCTATAGCTTACGCCGCTGAGCCGTTTAACCGCGACGCCGTGCGCCCGCAACGGCCGCGCCAACTCCGAGGGACGGACGAATTTGTTCCACTGATGGGTGCCCCGCGGCAGCCAGCCGAGGATGTATTCGGCGCCGACGATCGCCAGCAGGAAAGCTTGCGGAGTGCGGTTGAGCGTCGCCAAGACGAGTCCGCCTCCCGGCCGCACTAATCGAGCACAAACGTCCAGAAAAGCGTCACGATTGGCGACGTGTTCGATCACCTCCAGCACGAGAACGACGTCGAACTGCATGCCTGCGGCGGCGAGGTCTTCGGCCGCCGCGGAACGGTAACCGATGGCGAGACCGCTCTGCTCGGCATGGAGCCGGGCCACCTGCACATTGCGCTCGGCGGCGTCGATTGCCGTGACCCGGGCGCCCAGCCGCGCCATCGGCTCGGCCACCAGCCCGCCGCCGCAGCCGACATCGAGAAGACTGAGGCCCGCCAGCGGCCGGGGCCGCGTGGCGTCGCGATCGAAATGCCCGGCGAGCGCGTCGCGGATGAAGCCAAGCCGCACGGGGTTGAGCTTATGGAGCGGCCGGAACTTGCCGTCGGGATCCCACCATTCCTGGGCGATCGCCGAGAACCGAGCGATCTCCTGCGGATCGACGCTGCTCTCCTTCGCGACTGGCGGGGCGGCGCTTGCCATTGCGATATTGGCTCCGGTTACCCAGGCAGGCCGGGCGGCTTGCCTCGCCCGCGACAAACCAAGTATGTATGGGCCGCCCCGGCTGCGGCAACCCTTTGCTCGGCTGCTTTGCTGCGGCAAATCCGCCAATCTCGCAAGTACGCTGAGAGCAAGAGCGCAGTCCCATGGCCCGGATCGTCATGAAGTTCGGCGGCACCTCAGTGGCGGACGTCGAGCGCATCAGGAATGTCGCGCGGCGGATCAAGCGCCAGGTCGACCAGGGCGATCAAGTCGCGGTCGTCGTTTCCGCCATGGCCGGGGTAACCAACCAGCTGGTCGGCTGGGTCAATCAGATTTCCCCGCTGCATGATGCGCGCGAATACGACGCCGTCGTGGCGACCGGCGAACAGGTGACTTCGGGCTTGGTGGCCTTGGCGCTGCAGGAAATGGGCGTTTCGGCCCGCTCGTGGCTCGGCTGGCAAATCCCGGTCGCCACCGACGGGGTCCACGGCAGGGCCCGCATCCGGCTCATCGAAACCGGCGAACTTCTGCGGCGCTTCGCCGATGGCCAGGTCGCCGTCGTCGCCGGCTTTCAGGGAATCGGTCCCGATCGCCGGGTGACGACCTTGGGCCGCGGCGGCTCGGATACCTCGGCCGTAGCGCTGGCGGCGGCGCTCGAGGCCGACCGCTGCGACATCTATACCGACGTCGACGGCGTCTACACCTGCGACCCACGGATCGTTGCGAAGGCGCGCAAGCTGGATAAAATCACCTACGAAGAAATGCTCGAGATGGCCTCGTTGGGGGCCAAGGTGCTGCAGACGCGGTCGGTCGAGATGGCGATGAACAACCGCGTGCGCCTGCAGGTCCTGTCGAGCTTTGACGATGGCTCGGGCACGCTGGTCGTCGATGAGGACGAAATCGTGGAAAAGGAAATCGTAAGCGGAATTGCCTACAGCCGAGACGAGGCCAAGATCACGTTGACCAAGGTGGCCGACAAGCCGGGCGTGGCGGCGGCGATTTTCGGCCCGCTCGCCGAGGCGAGCATCAATGTCGACATGATCGTCCAGAACGTGTCCGAGGACGGCAAGACCACGGATCTCACGTTCACGGTGAGCCGAACCGATCTCGACCGCGCGGTCAAGGTGCTGGCCGAACATCGCGCCCGGCTGGGCTACACCGAACTGCAGCCCGACGCCGGCGTCGTCAAAGTTTCGGTGATCGGCGTCGGCATGCGCAGCCACGCCGGCGTCGCTTTGACGATGTTCCGCACGCTGGCCGATAAAGGCATCAACATCGAGGTCATCTCGACGTCGGAGATCAAGGTCAGCGTGCTGATCGACGAGCAATACCTCGAACTCGCCTTGCGAGCGCTCCACACCGCCTACGGGCTCGACGCGGCGTAGGCCGGCGATGGACCGGCGAACCGCCCGCGCCAGGCTCGACCATCTCTGGCGTCGAGGCTGCCGCTTCCTTGGTTGCGAGGCGGCGACCATGGGCGGCGCCATGACATGGGTCTCCGAGCGAAATCTGGTCGCCGCCATCTCCAATGCCGGCGGCTTCGGCGTCATCGCCTGCGGCTCGATGTCGAGCGACCTGCTGGGGCAGGAGATTGCCGCCACCTTCGCGCTGACCGATAGGCCGTTTGGCGTGAACCTGATCGTCATGCATCCCGAATTGATGAAGCTCGCCCAGGTCTGCCTCGATCACAAAGTAAGCCATGTCGTTCTGGCCGGCGGCCTGCCGCCGGCGGAACTGCTGCGGGTCCTCAAGAAAGGCGGCGCCAAGGTGATGGCGTTCGCGCCGGCGTACGCTATCGCCAAGAAGCTGGTGCGTTCGGGCGTCGACGGGCTGGTTATCGAGGGAATGGAGGCGGGCGGCCATATCGGCGCGGTGTCGACCAGCGTATTGGCGCAGGAGATCCTGCCGCATGTGCGCGAGGTGCCGGTTTTCGTCGCCGGCGGCATCGGCCGCGGCGAGGCGATCGTGTCGTTCCTCGAAATGGGCGCCGCCGGCTGCCAGCTCGGAACGCGATTCGTCTGCGCCAGCGAGTCGATCGCCCATCCCCGCTTCAAGCAGGCGTTCATCCGCGCCGCGGCACGCGACGCGGTGCCATCGGTGCAGCTCGATCCGCGCTTTCCGGTCATCCCCGTCCGCGCGCTGGGCAACAAGGCGACGGACCGATTTCTCGACGCCCAGCGCGACATCATCGGCAAATTCGACAGCGGCGAGCTCAGCCAGAAGGAAGCGCAACTGGCGATCGAGCACTTCTGGGCCGGTGCGCTCCGCCGTGCCGTGATCGATGGCGACGTCGAAACCGGGTCGTTGATGGCCGGCCAGAGCGTCGGCCTGGTCACCCGCGAGCAGTCGACACAAGAGATCATCGATGAGTTGATCGCGCAGGCGCTTGATGCGCTCATCGCCCGCGAGGCCGACGCGGGCGCCGGCGCCAGGGTCGCCGACTGATGCAAACCGGCGCGGGAACGGTCGGTCCCCGCCGTCTGCTGAAGCGCATCCGCGACATGATGGCGGCCAGCGGCAGCGGTCAGGAGCGGCTTGACCGCATCGTCAAGATCATCGCCGCCGACATGGTGGCCGAAGTGTGCTCGGCATACATCATGCGGCCCGGCGAAGTTCTGGAGCTTTTCGCCACCGAGGGCCTCAAACAGGAAGCCGTCCATCAGACGCGGCTTCGCGTTGGCGAGGGCATCGTCGGCGATATCGCCGCCCATGCGCGGGCGTTGGCGCTGGCCGACGCGCAGTCGCATCCCAATTTCGCCTATCGCCCGGAGACCGGCGAGGAGATTTTCCACTCTCTGATGGGCGTCCCGCTGCTGCGCGGAGGGCGGGTGCTCGGCGTGCTGGTGGTTCAGAACCGCACGTTTCGCGACTATTCCGAGGAGGAGATCGAGACCCTCCAGACCATCGCCATGGTGTTGGCCGAGCTGGTGTCGAGCGGCGACCTGGTCAGCCTCGACGAGATTCAGCGCGTCGAAGGAACTGCGCTGCTGCCAGCGCGGCTCGAGGGGCTGAAATTGAATCAGGGCCTCGCAATCGGCCGCGTGGTGATGCACCAGCCGCGCGTCACCGTGCGCCAGATGGTGGCCGAGAACCCCGACGCCGAGCTGACGCGCCTCCAGGAGGCGCTCTCTGGCATGCACAGCGCTCTCGATGACATGCTGGCGGCGAGCGACCTCGGCGAGGGCGAGACCCGCGAGATCCTCGAGACGTATCGCATGTTCGCCGAGGACCGCGGCTGGCTCGGCCGCATCAGCGAGGCGATCAAGTCCGGACTTACCGCCGAGGGCGCGGTGCAGAAGGTGCAAGAGGATACGCGGGCGCGCATGAGCCAAATCAGCGATCCGTATCTGCGCGAGCGCCTATCGGACCTCGACGATCTGGCGAATCGGCTGCTGCGCCATTTGATCGGCGACCGCACCGCGGCGCGCAACGCCGATCTTCCCGACGACACCGTCGTCGTCGCCCACGCGATGGGGCCGGCCGAATTGCTCGATTACGATCGGCGCAAACTGAAGGCGGTGGTGCTCGAGGAGGGCTCCCCCACCTCGCACGTCTCGATCATAGCGCGCGCGCTCGATATTCCGATGGTCGGCCGAGTCAGGGAATTGCTGTCGCAGGTCGAACCCTTGGACACGGTGGTCGTCGACGGCGACAACGGCCAGATCGTGCTGCGGCCGGGCGAGGACGTCCGCGAAATGTTCGCCGGGACGATGCGGATGCGCGCCGAACGCATGGTGCGCCTGGCGTTGTTGCGCGACCTTCCGGCAGTGACGCGCGACGGCGTCCAGATCTCGCTCAGCCTCAATGCGGGGCTGTTGATCGATCTCGCCCATCTCGAGGACACCGGCGCCGACGGAGTCGGCCTCTATCGCACCGAGATCCCGTTCATGATCCGCTCCGCCTTTCCCGACGTCGGCGAACAGATCGACATTTATCGCCGCGTGCTCGATCGCGCCGCCGGACGGCCGATCATCTTTCGCACCCTCGATATCGGCGGCGACAAGGATTTGCCGTATTTGCCGAACGGCGACGACGAGAATCCGGCAATGGGCTGGCGCGCCATCCGCGTCGCGCTCGATCGCCCGCTGATGCTGCGTCAGCAATTGCGCGCCATGTTGCGGGCGGCGGCCGGGCGCGAATTGTCGATCATGTTCCCGATGGTCGCCGAGGTGAGCGAGTTCGACGCCGCGCGCGCGTTGTTCGAACTCGAACTGGCCCGCGAGCGCCGGCGTGGTCACGCGGTGCCGCTGCGCACGCGCGTCGGCACGATGGTCGAAGTGCCGGCGCTGTTCTTTCAGCTTCCGGCGCTGCTGCGCCGCGTCGATTTCGTTTCGGTCGGCAGCAACGATCTGATGCAGTTCTTGTACGCCAGCGATCGCGGGAATCCGCGGCTCGCTGATCGCTACGACCCGCTGTCGCCCGGCGCGCTCGCCTTTCTGGCCGGGCTCGCCCAAGCCTGCACGCGCGCCGATGTGCCGATCACGCTATGCGGCGAGATGGGCGGCAGGCCGCTCGAGGCGATGGCGCTCGTCGGGCTGGGGTATCGCAGCTTGTCGATGCCGCCGGCGGCGATTGGGCCGGTCAAGGCGATGGTGCGTAGCGTGGAAATCGACGAGCTAGAACGGTATTTGCGCGAGCTAATCCGATCTTCTCGCCATTCGATTCGGGAAAATTTGCTGTCATTTGCTCGCGATCATGGAATTACTGTCTGACGGGTCCGGCATTAACATATTGAAATATTTATAAATTAACCTTGATAAGCACGCCGCGTTTTGGTAAATTTATTGACTTACGATTGTCCGACATCGACCGCCCCTGCGGGCAAGATCGGAGGCGCTGGCCGCAACGCCGACAGACGGGACCGAGCCTTCCGATTTAGGATCGGGACGATTCGACGGCCAGGCGCCCGATGTCCGAATGTGGCGATCGATGCGAGCATGACAAGCGAAGCTCCGAGGGTCGACAGAAGTCGGAAATTCGAATGGCCGACGCTGCGATCTTCGGAACGCGCCGTGGCAGAGCGATTCGAAGTACGAGGCCCCCGGGGCGGAATATGGCATTTGGACGGCGATCCCGGTTGACCGAAACTGCGCCGAACGACGCGCCGGATGGC
>DATFES010000335.1:0-5029 GCA_035250945.1 Alphaproteobacteria bacterium
TACCTTGGAGGAAGTCGCCGACGGCTTCCTCAAGATCGCCGTCGAGAACATGGCCAACGCGATCAAGCAGATCTCGGTGCAGCGCGGCTTCAACGTCGCCGAATACGCGCTCAACTGCTTCGGCGGCGCCGGCGGCCAGCACGCCTGCAAGGTCGCCGACGCACTGGGCATGACGACGGTGTTCATCCATCCGCTCGCGGGCGTGCTGTCGGCCTATGGCATGGGTCTGGCCGATCTGCGCGTGCTGCGCGAGAAAGCGGTCGAAGCGAGGCTGGAGCCGGCGATTCTCGGCCGACTGGAAGGCGAGCTCGATGCGCTGGCCGCCGAGGGCGCCGCCGAGATGGCGCGCCAGAGCATCGACAAGGCGAAGATCGAGGTCGAGCGCAAGCTGCACCTGAAGTACGAGGGTACCGATTCGACGTTGATCGTCGATTGGGGGACGTTGGCGGCGATCGCGGATGCCTTCGCAGCCGCGCATCGCCAACGTTACGGATTCATGATGCCAGGCAAGGCGATCATCGTCGAAGCGCTCGGCGTCGAGGTCATCGGCCACACCGAAAGCGCCGACGATCCGGCCGTCGAAGTGGCGCCGACGACCGAACCGCCGCCGCCGTTGGCGCGCGTCGCCATGTTCAGCGATGGCGAGACGCACCAAACGCCGGTGCTCGACCGCGATGCGCTGATGCCCGGCGTCAAGATCGCCGGGCCGGCCATCATCGCCGAGCGCAACGCGACAAGCGTGGTCGAACCGGGCTGGCGGGCCGAGGTCACGGCGCGCAACCATCTTGTATTGCGCCGGGTCGTCCCGCTGCCAAGGCGTGTCGCGGTCGGCACGCAGGTCGATCCAGTGATGCTCGAGGTGTTCAACAATCTTTTCATGTCGATCGCCGAGCAGATGGGCGTGGCGCTCGCCAATACCGCCTATTCGGTCAACATCAAGGAGCGTCTGGACTTTTCCTGCGCCTTGTTCGACGACGATGGGCAGCTCATCGCCAATGCGCCGCACATGCCGGTGCATCTGGGCTCGATGGGCGAGAGCGTCGCGGCGGTGAAGCGCGCGCGCGGCAATTCGATGCGCCCGGGGGATTTTTACGTTTTGAACGCGCCCTACAACGGCGGTACGCATCTGCCCGACGTGACGGTGGTGACGCCGGTGTTCGACGAGCCGGGGCAGGAGATCCTCTTCTTCGTCGCCTCGCGCGGCCACCACGCCGACATCGGCGGTACGACGCCCGGCTCCATGCCGCCCGATAGCACGACGGTAGAGGAGGAGGGCGTCCTCATCGACAACTTCCTGCTGGTCGAGCAGGGCCGCTTTCGCGAGAAGGAGATGATCGAATTGCTGCGCTCCGGAAAGTATCCGGCGCGCAACACGACGCAGAACATCGGCGACCTCAAGGCGCAGATCGCCGCCTGCGAGAAGGGCGTGCAGGAATTGCGCAAAATGGTCGCCCATTTCGGACTCGACGTGGTGCGCGCCTACATGCGCCACGTCCAGGACAACGCCGAAGAGCAGGTGCGCCGGGTCATCGACGTGTTGAAGGACGGCCAATTCGCCTACGAGATGGACGACGGCTCGGTGATCAGGGTCAAGGTATCGTTCGACAAGAAGAGCCGCACCGGCATCATCGACTTCACGGGCACGTCGCCGCAGCGGCCGACCAATTTCAATGCGCCTTCGGCGGTGTGCATGGCGGCGGTGCTGTACGTCTTCCGCACTCTTGTCGAAGACGAGATTCCGATGAACGCCGGCGTCCTCAAGCCGCTGAAGGTCGTCATTCCCGAAGGCTCGATGCTCAATCCGCGCTACCCTGCCGCGGTGGTCGCGGGCAATGTCGAGACCTCGCAATGCGTCACCGATGCGCTTTACGGCGCGCTCGGCGCGATGGCGGCGGCGCAGGGCACGATGAACAATTTCACCTTCGGCAACGAGACCTATCAGTACTACGAGACGGTGTGCGGCGGCTCGGGCGCCGGGCCCGATTTCGACGGCTGCGACGCGGTCCATACCCACATGACCAATTCGCGGCTAACCGATCCCGAAGTTCTGGAGTGGCGCTATCCCGTTCTCGTGGAAAGCTTCCGTATTCGCAAAGGAAGCGGCGGCGCAGGGCGGCATCGCGGCGGCGACGGGGTGGTGCGCCGGATCCGCTTTCGCGAAGCGATGACGGCGGCCATGCTCGCCAATCGGCGGCGGGTTCCGCCGTTTGGGCTGGGCGGCGGCGCGCCGGGGAAGCCGGGCCACAACTGGGTCGAGCGCAGCGACGGCACGCGGACCGAACTCGCCGCCACCGGGCAGACCGAAGTCGGCGCGGGCGACGTGTTCGTGATCGAAACTCCGGGCGGCGGGGGATACGGCGCGCCGGCCGTAGGAACGACGCGATAGCCGGTGGTATCATCGCCAGCGGCTTGGCCCTGCGACAGGCTCGGGGCGCGGGTCGAAACGTAAGGCGCCCAAGCGCCGAGCCTGATCGAGCGCAGGGACACTAAACGCGTCAGTCAGTCGATATGCCTCCTCGGATCAAAATCTGCTGCATTGCCTCGCGCGAAGAAGCCGTTTTGGCGATCGCTTACGGCGTCTCGGCGCTTGGGTTGGTGTCCAAAATGCCGAGCGGCCCCGGCCCGATCGACGAGGCGACGATCGCCGACATTGCCGCATTCGTACCGCCGCCAATCGCTACGTTCTTGCTCACCAGCGAGACATCGGTGGACGCGATCGCCGCCCAGGTGCGGCGCTGCCGCCCAACGGCGGTGCAAATCGTCGATCACCTCCCCGCCGGAACCCACCGTGCCCTGCGCGAGGCGCTGCCCGGCGTGAAGTTGGTCCAGGTCGTGCACGTCGGCGTCGCGAACGCGATCGACTATGCGCTCGACGCCGCGACGCGCGTCGATGCGTTGCTGCTCGACAGCGGCGATCCCGAGGCGGAGGTCAAAAAGCTCGGTGGGACGGGGCAGGTTCACGACTGGGCTCTCAGTCGTCGCATCGTCGAACGCGCCAGCCGCCCGGTCTTTCTCGCCGGGGGACTGACTGCCGAGAACGTCGGGGAGGCGATCCGCGCCGTCGGTCCGTTCGGCGTCGATTTGTGCACCGGCGTGCGCAGCGAGGGATGGCTCGATCCGGCCAAGCTCGCCGATTTCATCGCCGCCGTGCGGACAACGGCGTGAGCTCGACGCCGCGCGCGACGCGCCCGGCGCCGACGACGGATGCCGGGGAAAACGTTCTCCGCGGCATCGGCTTCATGTTGGTTTCGGTCGCCTGCATGTCGACTATGGATGTGCTCGCCAAGTGGGTGGTGGCGAGCGTCGCGGTGCCGCAGATGATCGCGCTTAGGAGCATCATCGTGTTGGCGTTGGCTGCGGCGATGGTCGCTCGTGCCGGCGGATTGTCGGCGCTCGCGACACGCCGGCCGCGGGGCCACGCGCTGCGCATTGTCCTCTCGGTTGGCGCGATGCTTACATTCTTCGAGGGATTGCGGCAGTTGCCGCTGGCGACCGCGATTTCGCTCGGATTCTCCGCGCCGCTGTTCATGACGGCGTTGTCCGTGCCGTTTCTTGGCGAGAAGGTCGGAGCGCATCGTTGGGCGGCGGTCTTCGTCGGATTCATCGGCGTCTTGATCGTCATACAGCCGGGCGGCGAAGGGACGCTGTCGTGGCCGGCGTTGCTGGTCGTCGCTTCGGCCATGTTCTTCGCCGGGGTCATGCTGACGGTGCGTTCGCTGGCGCCGACCGAGAGCGACGCGGCAATGATCGTCTACCAGAATCTCGGCGTGCTGATCGTCACCGGCCTTATCGCGCCGTTCGTCTGGACGTGGCCGAACGGCGGCGAGCTTGTCGCAATCGCGGTGATGGGCGTTGTTTTGGTGGCAAGTCAACTCGCCATGCAGCGATCGTTTCGCGCCGCCCCGGTCGGCGCCGTTGCGCCATTCCAATACACGGAACTGCTCTGGGCTTCGCTCTTCGGGTACGCGATCTGGGGTGAGACGCCCGGCTGGAATGTTTGGGGCGGTGCATCCGTCATCGTCGCAAGCGGGCTCTACGTAATCTGGCGCGAAACGTATTCCGGCATGCCCGGCGGCCCACGCTCGTAACGGGCGTCAAGAACCGTCCAGAAACCTGACACGACCGCCGCGCCGCGAGGGCGATCTCGCGACGTTATGTGCGCTGGTCGCTCGATATTCCAGCGGCGGTCGATTCTGTGCCTAGGGCATGATTCACCGAAATGGAATCGTCGATTGCATTCCTCACCCTTCGACAGGCTCAGGGTGAGGAGCGCAAAGCAAGCCCTCATGGTGAGCTCGTCGAACCATGAGGGCGGCAGGCAGCAACACAACTGGGTGGATCATGCCCTAATGACATCATGCTGGTTGTCGGATCAAACTATTTTAGATAAACATTGTAAATGATACAACAATGATAAGTTGCAGTATTACATCGCCACGGCAAAACTGCGCGATGATAAAACAGAGTACCAATCGATCACATATATGTGAACGTAAGTATAGATACAAATCAAGTCAAGCAAAAATCGGAACCGATAGACTAGAACAAGCGGTCAAAGCTCGGCATTTGCGCCGGCTTGTCTTGTTGGGAGGCGGCACGATAATGCGGTTTGTCCTGAGTGTACGCAGCCGCCTGATTGCGTCGGCGATATTTGTTTTCGGCGCGGAGCGGGCGGTGGCGCAGTCGCTCGAGGACGTCGTCGTCGAGGTCGTGCGGTCGCATCCGGTGGTGGAATCGGTGCGCGCGCAGTCGCGCTCGGCCGAGCAGCGGATCGCCGAGGAAGAGGGAGCGTTGCTGCCGCGGGTCGACCTTTCCAGCGCCGCGGGCGAGGAGTTCACCAACAATCGCCTGACGCGGCAGCTTCCGAAGGACCACGATACGGTCGGATTGCCGCGCTATGACAACTCGCTGACCATCCGCCAATTGCTTCTCGACGGCGGCGCCACCGATTCGCGAATTGATTCGGCGCGAGCCTCGAGCAAGGCGGCGCGCCACCGATTGAACGACGTCGGCCAACGGGTCGCCCTCC
>DATFES010000341.1:0-7272 GCA_035250945.1 Alphaproteobacteria bacterium
CGATGCCCTGCGCCAAAGTGAGCGCGTCGCGCCTCGTCGAATTGGAACGGCCGGGACCGGCCAAGGCGGCGATCCGGCGCTATTTCCGGCAACTGGTCGATTTTTCGGCCGGCGACGAACGACGGCTCGGGTGCCTGCTAACCAACTCGGCGATCGCGATGGCGCCCGGCGACGTCACGATCGAGGCACGCTTGCAGCGGTCCTTGGCCGCCGTCGAGGCGGCGTTTTTTCGCGCTATCCGCCGCGGCCAGGCGCGAGGCGAGATCGCCAGGCGTAAAACACGCGGGCGATGGCGCGTTTTCTGGTCGGTGTGCCGCAAGGCATTCGCGTACTGACGCGGGCGTGAGCCGACCGGCGGGGTCTTCACGATATTGTCAACATGACAGTGGCGGCGCTCGGTTGAGCGCTGCTTGCGCCATGGAACGACCGTTCCATATATTGGCCGCCGGTCGAAAACATGGCCGGTCCGCGTCCGTGCGCCGAAGGTTCGCCAAGGAGGCCAATCATGTCCGCGATCGATAATCTCATTCCGCGCCAGCCGGTGCCCAAGCTCGAGGTCAAGACCATCGGCGGCGGATCGTGGCGGCTCGCCGACGCCAAGCCCAGGAATTTCACGCTGATCGTCTTTTTCCGCGGCCTGCACTGTCCGATCTGCGGGCGCTATCTCGCCGACCTCGAGAGCAAGCTCGATCAGTTCGCCGAACGCGGGGTCGATGTGATCGCGATTTCCAGCGACAGCGAGGAGCGCGCGCAGGACGCCTACAAGCGCTGGAACCTGGCGAAGCTCAAGATGGGCTACGGGCTCGATCTCGACACGGCTCGCCGGTGGGGGCTCTACATCTCGACCAGCCGCGGCAAGACGTCGATCGGCGTCGACGAGCCGGCGCTGTTCAGCGAGCCGGGGCTCTACCTCGTTCGTCCCGACGGCACGCTCTATTTCGGCACGGTGCAGACGATGCCCTTTGCGCGACCGAACTTCGCCGAGATACTCGGCGCGCTCGATTTCGTCATCAAGAACAACTATCCGGCGCGCGGCGAGGTGGTCGATCACACCAAGGCGCAGGCCGCTTGAGATAGCGGCAAGCGGACGGGCCGGACGACATGTCCGGCCCGTCGCGCTCAACCGTCGATGTCGAGGCCGAGGGCCATTCGGCCGGCGTAGCGCGCCTGAACCTTCCGCGTGAGCGGATGGTAGCGGCAGGCCTGTACGTCGCGGAAATAGCGTTCGAGGCCGACATCGCGATAGAACCCGCTGCCGCCGGCGGCCTCCATCGCCTTCTCGACCGTCGCCAAGGCGCCTTCGGCGACGAGCGTGCGACCGAGCATGATTTCGTTCGTGGTTTTGCAGCCGGGTTTGGCGGTCGCCGCGATTTGGACCATCCGTTCATGGGCCAGGCGCGCCATGGCCAAGTCGGTTTCCATTTCGCCGACGAGGTCGACGACGTGCGGATCGCCCTGACGCTTGCCGGCGCGTGCGACCGCGATGTCCCGCGCCGCTTCGGCGGCGCCGAGATAGACCGAGTAAATCAGCGGAAAGGCGATCATCGACAGCGTGTGAAACATCGGATGCCATTTTCCGGCGGGCCGGCGCGCGACGATCGCCGCGTCGGGCACGAAGACATCGATCAGCTCGACATCGTGGGAGCCCGTCGCGCGCATGCCCATGACGCGCCAGGTGTCGCAAAGCTTGACCCCGGTCGCCGACATCGGCACCGCGAAATGCAGCACCGTGGGCCCTGAATCGGGGTCGTCGAATATCGCTCCGGTCATCAAGAGGTCGCCGGCGGGAGCGCCGCTGGTGAAGATCTTGCGTGCGGTGATGCGATATCCGCCGTCGGCCTTTTCCGCCTTGCCCGAGCCGGGCAGCCAGTCCGAACCACCGCTGCTGAGCAGCACCAGTTCCTCGTTGGCGATGCGGCGCAAGAGCGCCTCGACAGGCGCGCGATCGTTGCGCCAGCGCCACGCTGGCGTCGCCACCTGGTGGGTATGCATGGCGAGCGCGAGCGCGGTCGATGGGCAAAAACGTCCGAGGGTGCGCAGCATGGCGCACAATTCGGCGTGCGATGCGCCGCCGCCGCCGAGCTCGGCCGGGACGCCCGCCGAGAAGACTTTTGCCGCTTTGAGGTCGGAGTAGTTGGCGGCGACAAACGCATCGCCCGAATCGTACCCGACGGCGCGGGCGGCAAATTTCGCGCCAAGGTCGGCGATGCGCCCGACCCAGTCGGTTTCCGGCGCGGCGGGCGCCACGGCGACGTTTCGGAATGCGTTCATGTAAGAGGTCCTCTTCGGTAGGGACTAACGTTCGAGCTGGGCCGCGACACTGGCGCGATTTCGTTTCGCCCGTGCCGCGGCGCCGGGCGCAATCGGTTTCAATTGTGTCGACGTCGAACCGTCCTGCCGCGCCCGTAACTTGGGTCTTGACGCCGGCGGCGGGCGGGGCGACATCAATGGCGGCCGCCAGCCAACCACTCGAGCCCTTACGCGCATGGTCGACGTGAATCGCAAGGCGAAGTTCGGAATCGGGCAGGTCGTCCGTCATCGCCTGTTCCCGTTCCGTGGGGTGATCTTCGACATCGACCCCACCTTCAACAACACCGAGGAGTGGTGGATGTCGATTCCGGAGCACGTCAGGCCGCGCAAGGACCAGCCGTTCTATCATCTACTGGCCGAAAACGCCGAGACGACCTACGTCGCCTACGTATCGGAGCAGAATCTGCTGCCCGACGAGACCAACGGGCCGGTCCATCATCCCGACGTCGAGAAGTTTTTCGCCGAGTTTCGCGACGGCCGATATCAGTCGAAGAGCATCCGACCCAACTAACCGCGCTGGCGGAGGAGGTCGCATGAGCGAACTGATCGTACGAGAGCGTTTCGCCAAGCCGGTCGATTCCACCAAGGTGGCGCGCGACTGGCGGACGCGGGGCTATTCCTGCGAGCCGTTCGTCGACCCGCCCGGCCGCGAATGGCTCGACTTCGTGCATCGCACCAACGAACTGGTTACGGTGGTGGAGGGGCGGCTTGAGCTCGACATCTCCGGAACGCGGATCGTCGCCGGACCCGGCGACGAGGTGTTCATCCCCAAGGGCGCTACGCACTCGGTGCGCAATGTCCATTCGGGCACGACACGCTGGCTATTCGGCTACGACTGATCCGATGCGAGGAGGCGCGCGAGCCCGGGAGGATTAGCCATGACGATGTACTACACGGTGGGCATGACGCTAGGCGGCCGCTCGCGCCACGTCAGGGTCGAAGCCGAAGATGCGTTGATCGCCGCGCTCAAGGTCAAGCACGGCCACCCCATGGCGGCGATCACCTATGTGCGCAAGAGCAACGTGCGCGGCGACCGCCGTCATCCGCAATCCCAATATCCCGAGATGACCGAGCGCGATTGACGCGCCGCGGCGCGGTAATCCGCCGTGGTCGACGACCCGCTTTTTTACGCGCTGGCGATCCCGGCCTTTATCGCCGTCGGCATTTCAAAAGGTGGGTTCGGAGGCGGGCTTGGTTCGCTTGCGGTGCCATTGATGGCGCTCGCCATCCCGGTGCCACAGGCGGCCGCGATCATGCTGCCGCTACTGATGGTCATGGACGTTATCGGATTGTGGGCCTATCGCACCCGATGGGATCGCGACAACATGCGAATCATCTTGCCTGGCGCTTGTCTCGGCCTGTATCTCGGATACCTCGCGTTTCGCCTGCTGCCCGAGGCCTTCATACGCCTGTTGATCGGCGCTATCGCGCTCGGCTTCGCGATCAACTACTGGCGTCGGCGCGGACGTCCGGCGACGCCGAGCGGGCGCTCATGGCTCAAGGGCTCGTTGTGGTCCGCCGTCGCCGGTCTGGTCAGTTTCATCGCCAACGCCGGCGGTCCGCCGCTCGCCGTCTATCTGCTGCCGCAACGGCTCGACAAGACGCTTTACGTCGGCACGACGGTCATATTCTTCGCCATCGTCAACGCGCTCAAAGTGCTGCCGTTCTGGTGGCTCGGTCAGTTCACGGCCGAGAACCTGTCGACCGCGGCGCTGCTGCTGCCGCTTGCGCCGCTCGGCATGTGGCTCGGAATATGGCTGCACGACAAGGTCAGCGAGGCGGCGTTCTACCGCTGGGCCTACGCGCTGATGTTCTTCGCCGGCCTCAAGCTGGCGTGGGACGGCGTGGCCGGCCTCGGATAGATCGGCCGGCGCTTGCCGAAAATTGTTTTATATATAAACTAATTTTCGCCGCCGACGCTCGGCGGGCGACCGGAGGCGTGCGGCATGAAGATCGTCAGCATCGGCGGCGGGCCGGCGGGGCTCTATTTCGCCATCCTGATGAAGAAGGCGGATCGGGCGCACGACATCACGGTGATCGAGCGCAACCGTGCCGACGATACCTTCGGGTTCGGCGTCGTCTTTTCCGACGCCACATTGCAAAACTTCGCCGACGCCGACGCCGAGACGCACGCCGAGATCAGCCGCAATTTCGCCCACTGGGATGACATCGACATCCATTACAAGGGCGAAGTCGTCACCTCGACCGGCCACGGCTTTTGCGGCTTCTCGCGCCAGGTCTTGCTCGACATCCTGCAGCGCCGTGCGCGCGCGCTCGGCGTCAAGCTCGATTTCGAAAAGGAAGTAAGCGACTTGGCGCCCTATTCCGGCGCCGACCTCATTCTCGCCGCCGACGGCGCGAACTCGAGCGTCCGCGCCAAGTATGCCGAACATTTTCAGCCCGAGGTCGATTTCCGCCCCAACCGCTTCGTGTGGCTCGGTACGACGCGGCCGTTTCCGGCCTTCACGTTCTTCTTCAAGGAGAACGCGCATGGACTGTGGCGCGTGCATGCCTATCAGTACGACAAGACGACCGCCACCTTCATCGTCGAGACGACCGAGGACGCCTGGCGGCGCGCCGGGCTCGACGAAGCCAGCGAGGACGGCACGCTCGCCTATTGCGAAAACTTGTTCCGCGACGAGCTCGAGGGCCACCGCCTTATCAAGAATCGTTCGCTGTGGCGCAGTTTTCCGACGATCAAGAACAAGCATTGGCACCACAAGAACATCGTGCTGATGGGCGACGCCGTGCACACGGCGCATTTCTCGATCGGCTCTGGCACGAAGCTGGCGATGGAGGATGCGATCGCGCTGGCGCAGACCATGCAGCGCTATCGCAATGTCGACGATGCGCTCGACGCGTACGAAGCCGAGCGGCGTCCCGCGGTCGAAAGCGTGCAGCGGGCGGCGCAGGTCTCGCTGCAATGGTTCGAGGAGACCGAGCGCTATTTCGGCCGCCTCGAACCGATCCAGTTCGCCTTCTCGATGCTGACGCGCTCGCTGCGCATCACCCACGCCAATCTTCGCCTGCGCGATCCCGGATTCATGGCGCGCGTCGACCGCTGGTTCGCCGAGAAGGCGTCGAACCAATCCGGCGTCAACGTGCCGGTCGATCCGCCGCCGCCGCCGATGTTCACGCCGTTCCGGTTGCGCGACCTGGTGCTCGCCAATCGCGTCGTCGTCTCGCCCATGTGCATGTACTCGGCCGAGGATGGCACAGTCGGAGACTGGCACCTGGTGCATCTCGGCAGCCGGGCGGTCGGCGGCGCCGGTCTGGTCATCACCGAGATGACCGATATCAGCCGCGAAGGCCGCATCAGTCCCGGTTGCGCCGGCATGTACAAGCCCGAGCACGTCGCGGCGTGGAAGCGGGTGGTCGATTTCGTCCATCGCAACAGCCACGCCAAGATCGGGCTGCAGCTTGCCCACGCCGGGCGCAAGGGTTCGACGCAGCTGCTGTGGGAGGCGATCGACGAACCGCTGCCCGACGGCAACTGGCCGCTCATCTCGGCGTCGCCGATTGCGTACCTGCCGCATTCGCAAACGCCGAAGGAGATGGACCGTGCCGACATGAGCAAGGTGCGCGACGATTTCGTGCGCGCGGCCTGCATGGGCGAAGAGGCCGGTTTCGACCTGCTCGAGCTGCATTTCGCCCACGGTTATTTGCTGGCGAGTTTTCTTTCGCCGCTCACCAACATTCGCGGCGACGAATACGGCGGATCGTTGGAAAATCGCATGCGCTTTCCGCTCGAAGTCTTCGCGGCGGTCCGCGCCGCATGGCCGGCGCACAAACCGATGTCGGTGCGCGTTTCGGCGACCGACTGGATGCCGGATGGGTTCAAGCCCGATGACGCGGTCGAAGTAGCGAAGGCGCTGAGGCGGCTCGGCTGCGACATCGTCGACGTATCGGCCGGGCAGACCGTGCCCGAGGCCAAGCCCTCCTATGGCCGATTGTATCAGACACCGTTTGCCGACCGGGTGCGCCACGAGGCCGACATGCCGACGATGACGGTGGGCAATATCTCTTCATACGCCGACGTCAACTCGATCCTCGCCGCCGGCCGCGCCGATCTCTGCGTTCTGGCGCGCGCCCACCTTTTCGATCCGTATTGGACGCGCCACGCCGCGTACGAGCAGGGCCTCGAGCTGGCCTGGCCGCCGCAATACGTCTCGACCAAGGGCTTTACGCCGCGGACGTCCTAGCCGGCGGCGACGCAGACGAAGCGCGATCGCTACCACGTTTCGACCGACTCCGACCGCCGCTGGATGGTACATTTGCGGAGCGACTCGGGGCCGTGCCCGGGTCGCCGTTCCCGCATCGACGTCGCACCACAATGTTTTTCATCTTGAAGCCGCTTGCCGAGCGGCCGATCGCCTTTTTGTGGTCCAGCTACATGGCCGCGACGGTCGGGCGCGAGCTCTACCGCGTGGCGCTGGTTTGGACGGCGGTCGGTCTCATCGGCGGCGCCGCCGGATACATTGCGGCGCTCGAATCGGCGGCCGGGTTCCTCGTCAGCCTGATCGGCGGCGTATGGGCCGAGCGCTGGGACCAGCGCCGCACGCTCATCGGCAGCGTCGCCGCCCGCGCGTTGGTCGTCGTCCTGCTGCCGTTGTCGGCGCTATTCGCCGGCGGACCTTCGATCGCCTTGCTCTGCCTCACGGCAATGGCGGTGTCCGGACTTGGGGCGATATACGAGCCGGCGTTGCAGTCCTGCCTGCCGCGAATGGTGGCGCCGGCGCGGCTCCACGCCACCAATGCGCTCCTCGATGCTACGCGCCGCATCGCGCGCATCGCCGGCCCGGGATTGGTCGGGCTGCTGGTGGCGCTGGTCGCCGATATCCACCTGTTCACGGTTGCGGCGGTGCTTTTCGCGCTTGCGGCGCTGCCGATGCCCTGGCTGCGGCAGGCGCTACCGGCGCGTCCTCTCGACGCCGCGGCGCCGGCGGCCTGGCGGCGGCGCGT
>DATFES010000348.1:0-5446 GCA_035250945.1 Alphaproteobacteria bacterium
GCTCAGGCGCTCCGAGCCCCGTTTCGCGCCACGCCGGGGCAAATCCTGCCGAAAGCAATAGCGCATTGTGCTGTCGCAACGGGACATCGAGCGCTTCGGCGAGTCGCAAGACCATGCGGCGGCTCGGCGACGCGCGCGCCAACTCGAGAAAGCTCAGATGGCGTTGCGACGTGCCGGCGCGGCCGGACAGCTCGAGTTGCGACAATCCCTTGCGCTCGCGCCACCACCGAAGCTTCGAAGCGAACGTCGTCTGGTCGTTCATGAATACCTGTCAGGTAGTTGCCGTCGAGAAATCGGCCGATAGCATCGCATATCTAATCGCCGCTGCACATGGGAGAAGCGCGTGGATGGGTTACTCGGGGTAGTTATCGCGATCGCTTCGAGCAGTCTTGGTGGTACGGCCGCCGCAGTCACGCGCTACCTGATCGGCGGCGCCGACGCCGTCACGCTCGCAATTCTGCGATGGGGCATCGGGTTCTTATGCATACTGCCGGTCGCTCTCTTCCTGCGTGTCCGCTGGCCGAAGCGGCGCGACTGGGCCGGCGTCGGCGTCCTCGGCGCGGCGTTTTTTGGGTTGTTTTTCATTTTCTTCAACCTTGCCATCGGCTACACGACCGCCGCTCGAGCCAGCCTCGCCCTCGCGACCTTGCCGCTCCAGACGATGATCGTCGGAGCCCTGCTTGGGATCGAGCCCCTCACCGCGCGGAAGATGGCGGGCGTCTTCATCGCCATGATCGGGGTCTTCGTCGCGCTTATATCGGACATCTCAGCCGCCCCACCCGGTGCGTGGCGGGGCGAATTGATCATGACGGGCGCCGTGCTTTGCATGGCTTTCTATAACATTTGGTCGCGTCCGTTCATCGAACGTTCGAGCGCGCTCGGCTACCTTACGATGGGCATGGGGGCAGGGTTGGCGGTCTTGATCCCAATCGGCGCCTTGACCGGAAGCGTCACGGTACTGTCGGTCTTCGAACTCCCGCAATGGATCGCCGCAACCTATCTTGGAGTTGCCGGCGGCGCCCTTGCCTTCATACTTTGGGTATCGGCGCTCGAGAGGGCGACGCCAACGCTGGTTGCCAATACCATGACCGTCAACCCGATCGCCGCCGGACTTCTGGCCGCCGAGCTGGTCGGCGAGCCGATTACGCCGAACCTTGTCGGCGGCCTGATTGCCGTATTCGCCGGAATACTGATCGCGACGACGTCTCAACAAGCTTTAAATTCGCCCGGATCCGATGCGGCGCCGGCGCCCGGTAATCCGATGCGCGGACGACGGCCGACCTGAGCGGCTGTGCCCCGCTCAAGAAATTACGCGCAAAGACGTTATCCAAATCGCCGCGCCCGCCATGGCGCGCGCGACGGCTTGACGAGAACCTCACGAAGCCGAATAGATTCGCCCTACGAGGGGCGTGATCCGCCCGGTCGAGTTTCGAAGCCGTGGCACGATGGCTCGCTCCAAAAATGTTCTCTTCATTCTCGCCGATCAGTGGCGAGCCGACTGTTTGTCGGCCCTTGGGCATCCGGTCGTCCGCACGCCCAATCTCGATGCCCTGGCCGCCGACGGCGTGCTGTTTCGCCGCCACTATGCGCAGACCTCGCCATGCGGTCCCAGTCGCGCGTCGATCTTGACCGGTCTCTATGCCCACACTCATCGCTCGGTCCGCAACGGCATCCCGCTCGACGCGCGTTTCACGAACCTGGCGCTCGAGATGCGAAGAGCTGGTTTCGATCCGGCGCTCATCGGCTATACCGACACCAGCGCCGATCCGCGCGGTCGCCCCGCCGACGACCCGGCGCTGTTCACCTATGAGAGCGTCATGCCTGGCTTCACCCCGGCGCTGCGTTTGCCCGAGGATCCGGCCGCATGGCTGGCCCATCTGCGCCAGCTCGGCTACGACGTACCGCCGCATGGCTGGGATGGAGCGGCGCGACCGATCGAGAATTATCCGGACGCCGCCGCGCGCGGCCCTACCTATGCGCCCGCGCGCTACAAGGCCGAACATAGCGACACGGCCTTTGTCGCCGACGCGGCGCTCGAATACTTGGAAACCCAGCGCAGCCGTTCATGGTTTCTGCATCTTGTTTTTCTCAGGCCGCATCCGCCGTGGATCGCGCCCGAGCCTTACAATCGGCTATACGAGCCGTCGTCGACGCCGCGATTTCGCCGGGCCGCCGATGCTGTCTTGGAATCGCGCGCGCATCCCTATCTAGCATGGCTCCTGACCCAACAGCAGCACGTCGCCGGGATGCCGGATGCGCACCTGCGCCAGGTTCGAGCGACGTATTGGGGGTTGATCGCCGAGGTCGACCATCACGTCGGCCGCCTCATCGCCTGGCTCAAGGAGAATGGACAGTATGACGAGACATTGATCATCTTCAGCTGCGATCACGGCGAAATGCTCGGCGATCATTGGCTCTTGGGCAAAGACGGTTTCTACGATCAGACCTATCACATCCCGCTCATCGTCCGACTGCCCGGCGGAGTCGCCGGGCGTTCGGTCGACGAGTTCAGCGAGAGCGTGGACTTGGTGCCGACCATGTGTACGGCGCTCGATCTGCCCGTTCCCGCGCAATGCGTCGGGCGCTCGTTGCTGCCGTGGCTCGTCGGCGCCACGCCGTCGCGATGGCGCCAAGAGGTGTTCTTCGAGTACGACTTCCGTGACGTGCCGGGAGCCGCGCCCGAGCGCGCGTTGGGCCTCGATCTAGACCAGTGCTGCCTCGCGGTCATTCGCGATCGCCGGTTCAAGTACGTGCACTTCGCAGCGCTGCCGCCGCTGTTCTTCGATCTCGATGATGACCCCGACGAACTCGCGAACCGGGCGAACGACAAAGATTGCACGGCGCGAGTCCTCGAATACGCGCAGCGGATGTTGAGCTGGCGGCTCGAGACCGCGGAGCGCACCTTGACTGGGGTCCAGTTGACGTCCGCCGGTCCGGTCCACCGCCGAAACGCGAGCCGCAGGACCGGGGATTAACCTTCCTTTGCCCGCGGCGGCTTTAAGTCGACGGGCGTCGTGTGCGGTCCGCCGTAATTGATCCGGTCGGGCGCAACCGTGCCGCCCGAAATGATGAACTGCATTGCGTCGTTGGTCGTCCAGTCGAGCCACACCAGCCGCTCGACCGGCACGACCTCGAGGTAGCCCGATGTCGGGTTGGGCGTCGTCGGTACGTAGACCGCGGCGACTTCGCGTCCCGTGTCGGCGGTGCGGAACACCCGCGTCACCAGGCCGACCGCCTTCATTTCGGGCGAAGGAAACTCGATCAGAACGACGCGCTGCTGGCCGGGAGGCGCGTATTGAAACGTGGCGATCAGTTTGCGAGTAGCGCCATAAATCATCTGGACGAACGGAATTCGCTCTACGAAACGGTCGATCAGCGATAGCAGCCTGCGGCCGACGACGGCGGTGGTGAACGCGCCGAGGATGTAAAGCAGCACCAGCGTGATCACGACCGCGGTCGCCGACTGGAATCCGGTCGTCAGCAGCAGATCGGCGAGTTCGCCCGAGTACGGGCGCACCCATCCGGCTAGCGCGCCGACAAACGGAAGCCCCGACGCGATCAACAGATCGAGGACTAGTTCGACGATCCAGAACGTGACCAGAACCGGAATCACCGCCAGAATGCCGGCAAGAATGTTTTTTTGAATGCGTTCCTTCATCGCATCGGAACCTTATGAAGTCCTTGGCGCTCTGGCAGTTCGAATACCGCAGGCGGACGTCCCAGCCTGGCCATTGTAGCATCCGCCCTAACGTCCGCATTGGTCCAGGTTTTCAGCCGTGACGGCGCGCATCCTGGCGCCATTTCCATTGATACCAGCCGCAATCGCGATCGGTCGCGCCGCGGGCCGGGCGCTTTCGGCCAACGCCGGGGGTCGTGTTCTCGCGGTGTTCTCGCGCGGATGTTATCTCCAGGCGACGGACGGTAAACTTGCGTGCGTGGGCCTGCCGAGCCTAGGCCGCGGCCCGCTCAATGTCATCGTCGACGCGCTCGATTGCCTCGATCGTCTTCGACCCGGCGGCGAGTGGCGCCGTTGCGACAATCGCATCGTCATCAACCGGACGACGGCATTCTCATTGCCTCCCGGTGCGCCGTGGCAGCCGCCGCGCTTGCCGGTGCGGTCGCCCCCGCGCGAAGAAGCGCTTACCACATTAACCATGTTTGCATCGCGGCGTGCGCCGGCATTCGGGCTTGGCCGACTGATTGCGCCCCTGCTCCTAGACCACGAAATAGTCGTGGGTGCGGATTCCCTGCTGCGAGCGGCCGCGGGGCCGTTGGAGGCATTGCGCAACTGGGTGTCGTCGGATGTCCAGCGCGAACAGCCCGCACGCGCCGTCGACTTGTTGGGCTTGGGGCCAGGACTGACGCCATCGGGCGACGACGCGCTTGGCGGCGCTCTAATCGCCCTCCAGGCTTATGGCCGGGCGCACGCCGCACGTGACCTCTCCGATCTACTGCTCGCCGCGCCGCTCGCCGCGACCGGCACGATAAGCCGCGCGCATCTCGCTTGCGCCATCGATGGAGAAGGCCACGAAACCTTGCACACGCTGCTTTCTGCGCTGGCGTCGGCAGGGCCGGAGGCGATCATTGCCGCCACCGAGCGGGTGACCGCCATCGGCCAAAGTTCAGGCTGGGACACCATGGCAGGCGTGGCGGCGGTGCTGGCCGGTCTATCGCGGAGCGCCGATGAGCGCCACCGCCAACGCCGCTGCATCGGCGTTTGACGGAGCCACGGCGACGCCCGCCGCTTCGAGACGCGCCACTTGGTCGTCGTACCGTTGCGGATCGCCGTTCGTACCCGTGACCGATGCAACCACAGCCGGTCCGCCGTCGCCGATCTCGGCCAACGCCGCGACAACCGCGCCCGCTGGGTCGGCATGCGCGCCGTAGCCGAGCACGACATCGAGCAAAAGCACTCCTACGGTCGGATCGGCGATGGCCCGGGAGATGGCATCGGCGCGCGGGGTGGGATCGATCATCGGGTGCGGTCGTCCGCGGGTGAACTCGTCGGCGCCGAGATCGATCATTTCGTGGCCGTGCGCGCCAGCATCCGCCCGGCCCGGGTGCGGCGCGTTGGAGCGCACAGCGATGCCGTTCTTCGCCAGAACAATTTGCGCCTCGGTGCAGAGCGTGCCACCGCAAAATAGGCCGACGATGCGACGCGCCGACGGGCGACGACCGAGTTTCGCCCGTCGCACGGCGGATGCGACGTCGAACGCGTCCAAATCGGCGCCGAGCGCCATCGCGGCGGCATCGCGCAACGTGCCGACAAATCGCTCGTCGATCGACGTCCCGGTCGGCGCGCCGCCAAGAAAACAGATCGTTGTCGGCTTCGAGAAACTTGCGATGCGACCGGCCACGCGCCGTGCGACCTCTGGGGCGGGCGGCTTCGAGATCAATATGACTCGCCGTGTCGCCGCATCGCTTTCGAGCAGATCCAGCGCCGCCA
>DATFES010000036.1:0-4413 GCA_035250945.1 Alphaproteobacteria bacterium
GCTCGGGTCGCAAAATGACAGCGCCACGCCGGTAGCCCCGGCCCGCGCCGTGCGGCCGATCCGATGGACGTAGCTCTCCGGAACGTTGGGCAGATCGAAATTGACGACGTGCGTCACGCTTTCGACGTCGATGCCGCGCGCAGCGATATCGGTGGCCACTAGCACGCGAGCGTCGCCGCATTTGAAGCGCGCCAACGCCCGCTGACGGGCGCCTTGCGACTTGTTGCCGTGAATCGCCTCGGCGTCGACGCCGGCGCGCCCGAGGTGCTCGGCCACGCGGTCGGCGCCATGCTTCGTGCGCGAGAAGACAATGACGCGCGACAGGGCGGGGTTCTTGAGCATCTCGGCCAGCAGGCTTCGCTTGCGCGCGGCGTCGACGAAGTACACGCGTTGATCGACCTGATCGACCGTCGTCGCCGGCGGCGTTGCTTCGACCCGCTCCGGCTCGATGAGGATCTCGCGGCCGAGACGCGCGACGTCGTCCGGCATTGTGGCCGAGAACAACAACGATTGCCGTCGCCGTGGGAGCGCCGCCACGATTCTCCGTACGTCGCGAACGAACCCCATGTCGAGCATGCGGTCCGCTTCGTCGAGGACGAGATGCTTGACGGTGTCGAGCCGAAGATGGCCTTGGCCCATCAGATCGAGCAAGCGGCCCGGCGTCGCGATCAAAACATCGACGCCACGCGCCAGCGCGTCGACTTGGGGCCGTTGACCGACGCCGCCGAATACCAGCGCTTGCCGGAGACCGAGGTGGCGCCCATAGGTGCGAAAGCCATCGGCGATCTGCATGGCGAGCTCGCGGGTCGGTGCGAGAACCAGCGCACGCGTCGCGCGGCGGGCGGGCGTTTCCCGTGGGTTGAACAGTTGCTGGAGAACCGGCAACGCGAAGGCCGCGGTCTTGCCGGTTCCGGTCTGGGCGATGCCGAGTAAATCCCTGCCGGCCAGGATCACTGGGATCGCCTGGACTTGGATCGGGGTCGGGGTGTCGTATTTTTGGGCGGCTAATGCGCGCCGGATCGGCTCGACGAGGCCGAGATCGGTGAACGAACGAGGAGTCACTAAAATGTCCTTCTGCGCCGGGAGTCGCGGGTCGCGCTCTCGACGCAGCCGCACTTAGGCGTGTAAGCGCATCCCCCGCGCGGCGGGGACGGGCGAAATTATGCAGGAGATCTCGGGATATCGCACTGCCGAACGTTTCGGCCGCGCATCGCGCAATCGCGAGTCAATGTTGCAATGCAGTAAGTGCTCGTTTGGTCCGCGAATGTCAAGCCCGGCCGCCAGATCGCTCTGGGGCTTGCCCGCGATACCCGGACCTCCCCGCCTCGCTATTCGCCCCCGATGATGCCGTGGCCTCGCCCAGTGTCGCCGTCCGTGCGGTCAAGCGCTGCACGCGGGGTGCGCCCGCGCCTCACACGGCGCACCGCATCGGCGATCTCGGCGCTGCCGAGATGGGGCTTGCGGCGGTCGGGGACTTCGAGGTTTTCGGGCGCAACTTCGAAACGGATATTCTTCAGCCGCTTGCCGTCGCCAAAATACGAATCCGGCGCCTCGGCCTGGCCGGAGCGAAGCGCCGCCGGCGCATCGGGATTGAAGCACCGGCCGAAATCGGCGCGCTTCTCGGCGCCGATCGGGCGGCAGTTGGCGGCGAAATACGCGATATGGGACGAAGTCGTGTCGGCGTCTCATTTTTGGACATGGCGCGATGCACGCGCCTTACAGCATTGGCTAGGTAGGGGCGAGGCGGGAGATGTGCGCCAGTAGATCGGCGATGATACCGAGCGTGCGCTCGGAAGGGGCAGGACGGTCGCGCGCGGCGGCCAGCGCCTCGACATCGACCGCGAGCGCGGGCTCGATCGCCGCGAGTTCGTCGCGAATCGCCGCGAGTTCGGCGTCGAGAAGCGCGAGCCGTGACGCCTCGACCGACATCAACAGCATGGCCGCCCGACTGCGAATCCCGACCGGCTGTTCCATCGCCCACGCCAGCCATTCGGCCGACAGGAGGTATTCGCGCGTGCGGGCGAGCTCGCGCACCAGCTTCGTCCGCCGCTTTCCGGGCGCCATCTTGAGGATACTCCTTCGCGATTGCCTGCGGCCCGGGCCGACCCGCTATTGACCGCAGCCCGCGCGCACCGGCCAGATCGCCGATTTGGTCGCTTCGATCCGGCGCTCGTCGCGAGGCGCGAGGCCGGCGAAAAGATCGAGGCCGCTTCGCTCCTCGATCTCGCCGACCGTAGCGACGAATGCCCGGAGGGATCTGAGCGCCGGCTTTCCTTTCGTCTTCACCGCCGCGTTGGGCAAAATGAAGGCGAGCGCGCGCTTGGCCTTGGAATCGTAGGCAATCTTGTAGAACGCGCTGGGCACGGCGACCGCCCCCTCGCCGATCGTGCGCGATGGACCGTCGTCGTAAATCGGTCCGGTGATGACCACGAGTCGGCCACGATCGCAAGTCCAATCGCGCACCAGAGACTCGAGATCGGCCCAGATATGCTGGTTGAGGCCTCGGCCGACCTGCGGCGCCATGTTCGACAGGTAAAAGCTCTGGCGCATCGCCTCGATGTCGAATTTCATCGATGCGGCCGGCGCCATATGTCCGCGATCGAACCCGCTCTTGCGATAATCCTTGAGTTCGGCGCGATCGCCCACCGCCAAGTCCGGATCGGGGGCGAAGGGGTCGCCTTCCTGCTTGCGATCGCCTGGCCCGATAAACCGATCGGGGGTGAGAAGCTCGACCACCCAATCGGGGGTCCGTCGCTCGGTGTTGTGCGAAAGCACATAGCCGATCCGGCATAAGATCATGTGCTGCGGCGGATTGCCTTTGTACTCAGGCGCGCCGATGTCGCGAACCATCGATGCGCATTCCGAAATCTGGCCGGCCGCAGACGGGAGGTAGGCGACAAGCGCGACCAGCGCCAGTATCGAGGCCGGCGTCATGCGGCGCATCGCGCGAATAGGCGCGCTCACTGCGAAGCCTCGACCTCGGATTTGCCCTCGCGTGGCCCCCGTGGAGCGGACGACCGGCCGATTCCCTTGGAAACGACGAATCTGCCGCCGCTTATCCCGAGCAACGCCAGGACGCCGTCCGGGATTTCGACGAATTGGCCAGCCTCGAGCGATAGCACGAGATACAGGCCGGCGATCACGTAACTGAACAGGAACAATTGAAATCGCGAAATGCTCGCCTTGCCATTCTGGTCGGGCTCGCGGATGAGCCCGCTAACGTCGAACCCCGTGCGTAATACCGAAACGGCGAGCAGAAGCGGAATGACGAGAAAGGCGAGCGAGAAAACGATCGCGAACGCCTTGATGACGAAGTCGAGCATCGCATTCCTCCTGATCGGCGGTCGGAGAGTCTTATCGCCGTCTGCCGACCTTGCCGGCGAGATAGAGAAGCTGGCTTGCCCCGGCGACGGCCAGCAGCCACTCCGGGACGTCGGGCAGCGAAGGGGCGGCGGCGATTTCGGGCAGTTTGCGAATGCCAATCGCTCCGTACGCGGCGGCGCTCGCCAATGCGAACGCGACCATCTGGATTCGTTCGGGATCGGCGGCTCCGCCGGGTCGGTCGGTAAGCGGATCGAAGACGCGGCCCGAAACCAGTGCGCGGTACAGAATCATCGCGCCCAATGCCGCGAAGACCAGAACCAAGACCGTCGCGACCGCGCTCGCAACCATGGCGGTCCCCCTAGTTTTTCCGGCGGTTGTTTAGCATGTATATGCGCCACAACCTTTCTTCGAGTCTAGCTGATAATTACAACCATAATAATCAGCGGACGGATTAGTCTACAGGTTGCAACTTGAGGTGTTGAGGTGCGCGGATTATCGATTCTTCGTATGAAATACCGAAACGTTGCGGCAGATTTGTCCGATGACGGAAGATCGGTTCGCAGATCAAATACACGTACGGGATGTGGTATCGCGATACAATCTCCGAGCGCATTGCCTGTTGCGCGCGATTTGTCTTGCTGGCGGCGGGGAGGGCATTCGGTAAGTCGCCTTGCGCGAAATCGCAGCACTGAACGTCGGCCGGAAATTCAGCTTCCGATCGCCTAAAGATTGGTCGGACCTCATCTTCAACTCCGGCAGGATCGCCGACCTGGAGCGGGTCGATACGCAGATCGAATCGCGGGTGCCGGCCGATAACGCTGAGAGGCGGCGACCGCTTCATGCCGGCGGAACGTCGCGCACCCAGTAAGCCCGGTCGCCTGAAGCGCTGCTTCCGGCGTGCGCGATCCGCGCCGACCGCCGCCAGCATCGTCGACGCGCCGCCGCGGCGCGCCGGATTTGCCCGCTGATCGTCACCGACCCGTGCAATTCCTGACGATCGGTCCCGCGCCTCCGGCCGGAGGCGTTGCATCCGCGGCGCGATGGTTGCAAGCTCCGCGCTTATTGCGCAGCGGGAGGAAAGCATGCATC
>DATFES010000355.1:0-2962 GCA_035250945.1 Alphaproteobacteria bacterium
AGGCGTTTCGCCGATGCAATACCTGCGCAATGCCCGCTATGCGAAGATACGCGGCGATCTGGTGCGCGCTGACGGCGAAGCCGGCGTGACCGAGGTGGCGCTGCGGTGGGGCATCACCCATATGGGACGTTTTTCGATCGAATACCGCAGGCGATTTGGCGAAAGCCCATCGCAGACGCTGGGCCGGCGCCGAAATTCCGACACGCCTCGCGCGAGGAACTAAATCGAAGATCTCCCGCGGCGGTCGACGATCCGGCCATCGATCGCCGGCCCCGTTGGCCGGCGGGTGCGCGAGCTACGCTCGAATCGAACCGAAGGGACGGCCGAGGCAGGCGCCGGCAACCGCGCTCAGGCCGGCAAACCTAGCGTTTGAGCCCGCCAACTTTGGGCATCTTTCGGTCGTTCAACGTGGCGAAGGCACACCGCCTCGGCGCGTCGACTGACATTCAAGCTTGCGTGGTCGACGCGGCCGAAGACGTCGCCTTTTTCTTTTGCCGCGATCGCGCGTTTGAACCAACCCAGCGCTTCTTGGTACTGCCCGGTCATCGACACGCAGTATCCCACCTGGTGCAAACTGCTGCCGACGCTTTCATTGTCGATCCGACCCTGCGCATCGCCCCGCTCGCACGCCGCAACGGCGCGTTCGAACCATCCCCGCACCGCTTCGAATTGCTGAATCGACGATAGGCAGCAACCGATTAGATGAAAGGTACAGCTCAAGCCCTCGTAATCGACGCGGCCATCCATGTCGCCTGCTTCCGCGGCGGCTATGGCGCTTTCGAACCACGGCCGGCCGGCGTCGAATTGCCCTGCCGAGGATAGGCAATAGCCGACCTGGTGCATGCTTCTGCCCAAACTTGCGTGATTGACCCGGCCATCGACGTCACCTTTTTCGGCCGCCGCGACCGCGCGCTCGAACCAGGAGCGCGCCGCCTCGAACTGTTGGGCGGCCGACAAGCAGTAACCGACCTGGTGCAGACTACTGCCGAGGCTCTCGTAATCGACGCGCCCATTGGCGTCGCCTTTTTCCGCCGCGGCAACCGCGTATTCGAACCACGCTCGGGCGGCGTCGAATTGACCGCTGGCCGATAAACAGTACCCCGCTTGATGCAGGCTGCGGCCGAGACTCTCATAGTCGACGCGGCCATCTGCATCGCCTTTTTCCTTCGCCGCCGCCGCGCGTTCAAACCACGACCGGGCCGCCTCGAACTGGCCGGTTGCCGACAAGCACTCACCGACCTGGTGCAGGCTGACGCCGACGCTTTCGTAGTCGACGCGACTGTTGGCGTCGCCTCGTTCCTTTGCCGCCGCAGCGCGCTCGAACCAAGTCTGCGCGGACTGGAATTGTCCGACGGAAGAGAAGCAGCGGCCGACTTCGTGAAGGCGGCTCCCCGCATCGTCATCGACCGGCGCGCGATCGGCCGGCGGCGCCTGTAGGCTCACCGGCGCATCGCCGGCAGCATCGTCCCGCGTCGCAATGTTCTCGAGGTCGCCGGGCGTACCGGCAAGACCGTTCGGGTCGCTCGCGGCGATTTGGCCACCATCGTCACGCAAGCCGTCCAATCGTTGCGACGTCGCGTCATCGGAGGTTTCCAACCGATCGGGCGACGCGCCCTCCTCGGGCTGAAGCGAAACGTCAACTGCGCGACCTTGCGCGTCGTCGGGTGGGACGGTCAGAATCGGAAGACCCATGGGTTGCCCCGCCGGTCCAATGGAAATGCAATTGCGGTTACCGGAGTGTTGCCACCATATGTTGAATAATCGGTGAAGATGTAAACCGTTCATCGCTAATTTATCGAGAGTTGTCGTAATCCTCGAAGTAATCGCGACAACCCTGGCGTCAGCACAGAGTCGGGCATGCATATGTGTGGTAATATCGTAATGCCCACTCAGGCTATCATCTGAAGCTCGACGCATCGCAAGCCGGGCGGCCGCCAGCGGCCGGACGGGTGTCGCCGCCTTACTTGCCCCTTGCGCCCCTCCACCTCGCCAGCCGCTTGACCGCTTCGGCCATCTCCTCGGTGGTGCCGGCAAAGGAGAAGCGCACGAAGGCGCGGCCGCGCCCCTGATCGAAATCGGCGCCGGGCGTCGCCGCCACGCCCGCTTCATCGAGCATGCGGCGACAGAATTCTTCGCTGTCGTTGGTCAGATGCGCCACGTCGGCGTAGAGATAGAACGCGCCGTCGGCCGGCGCGAAGCGATCGATGCCGGCCTTGGGCAACTCGGCCAACAACAGATCGCGGTTGGCGCGATAGCGGGCGACATTGGCGTCGAGTTCGTCGCGCGCGTCGAAGGCGGCCAGTGCGGCGAGCTGCGAGAGGCCCGGCGGCGAGATGTAGAAATTCTGCGCCAGCACTTCGACCGCGCGCAGGAGATCGTCGGGCACGACCATCCAGCCGAGCCGCCAGCCGGTCATCGAATAATATTTCGAGAAGCTGTTGATGACGATCGCGTGCGGGCTGTGCGCCAGCGCCGTCGCCTCCTTCATGCCATAGGTGATGCCGTGATAGATCTCGTCGGAGATAAGCCGCACCCGACGCGCCTCGGACCACGCGCACAGCGCCGCGAGATCGCCGGGCGTCAACATGCTGCCCGTAGGATTGGCCGGACTGGCGACGATGAGCCCAGCCAGCGGTCCAGGCGCGGCATCGAGCAGTGCCGGCGTCGGCTGGAAGCGCGTGGCCAGCGTCGCCGCGACCGGCACCGTAATCACGTCGAGCGCCTGCAAGATGTTCCGGTAGGCGGGATAACCGGGTTCGGCGAACGCGACGCGATCGCCGACATCGAAGGCGGCGAGAAAGGCGAGCAGAAACGCCGCCGAGGAGCCCGTGGTGACGACGATGCGCGCCGGATCGACCTCGACGCCATAGCGGGCGCGATAATGCGCGGCGATACGCTCGCGCAACCGGGCGATGCCGAGCGACTCGGTGTATCCGATGCGGTCGCTGGCGAGGGCCGCCGC
>DATFES010000376.1:0-11730 GCA_035250945.1 Alphaproteobacteria bacterium
GCCATCATGCCGCGTGCGGTCCGCGCGCCTCGTCTTCGCCGGCCGCTCCCGCCGGCCGGGCGACCCGCCGAATCTTGATTCGCTTGAGCCGGCGCGGATCGGAATCGATGATTTCGAACTCAAGCCCGATCGGACCGGAGATAATTTCCCCACGACTTGGCAGGCGCCCGGCGCGAAAAACGACCAATCCGCCCAGCGTGTCGAGATCGGCTTTGCGCTCCTCGTCGGACAGCACTGCGCCGAATTCGGCCTCGAACTGGTCGAGCGGCAGGCGGGCGTCGGCGACGACCGTGCCGCCGCTTTCGCGCACGAGCTGCGGGCCCTCGTCGACGTCGTGCTCGTCCTCGATCTCGCCGACGATCTCCTCGACCAGATCCTCGATGGTCACCAAGCCGTCGATGCCGCCGTATTCGTCGACCACCAGCGCCATGTGAATGCGCGTGCGGCGCATCTCGAGTAGAAGATCGAGCACCCGCATCGACGGCGCCACGAAGAGCACCTGGCGCACGACGTCGGCCAGACGGAACTCCTTCTCGCCGCCCCAATAGGGAAGCAGATCCTTGATATGGATCATCCCTTGCATGTCGTCGAGCGACCCGCGATACACCGGAAGGCGCGAATGCGCCTCGCGCGCGATACGTTGAACCAGCGCCGTCAGCGCGATGTCGTGCGGCACGGCGACGATGTCGGCACGCGGCACCATGACGTCGTAGGCGGTGAGCTCGCGCAGCTTGAAGACGTTGGCCAGCAGCGTGCGTTCCTGGGCGCCGATCGGCGCCGGCGATGCTTCGCCGCCCTCGATGATCTCCTCGATCGTCTCGCGCAGCGCGTCATCGCGCCCGCGCCCGCGGAACATGGTGCGCAGCCGCTCGATGATCGAGGCATGCTTGCCGGCTGCGGCGTCGTCGTTCACCGCAGGCTCCCGCGCCGCGTTTGCGCGCTTCGATAGGGATCGGGCACGCCGAGCCGCGCCAGCGTCGCGACTTCGATCGCCTCCATGCGGCGCGCCGCGGCGGCACGCACATGGTCATGGCCCAGCAGGTGCAGCACGCCATGCGCCACCAGGTGCGCGACATGGTCGACCAGCGGCTTTTTCTCCGCGCGCGCTTCGGCGGCGACGGTTTCAAGGGCGATCACCACGTCGCCCAGGAGGACCGGCGCCCCATGCGGCGCGCCGGCGGCGCCGGCGGCGGGAAACGACAACACGTTGGTCGGCCTGTCCTTGCCGCGCCAATCGCGATTGAGCCGACGGACCGTCGCGTCGTCGGCGAAGACGACGCTGAGCTCGCCGGCATCCATATCGTTGGCGCCCTGGCTCGCGCTCTCGACCGCCGCGCGCGCCGCGCGTCGCGCCAGCGCGACATGGCCCGGCAGCGCACGGCGCCACCCGGCAGCGCGTGTAAGCACGGCGACGCGCGTTCGCGTTCGTCGCCCGCCGCTCATTCTCCGCCGTCCCGGGACCCGCCCCTCTCCGGCCCTCCGGCGGCGCGATCGCGCGCATCGTAGGCTTCGACGATACGCGCCACGAGGTGGTGACGCACGACATCCTCGGCGCCGAATTCGACGACGGCAAGGCCGTCGATTCCGCCGATCGTGGCGATGGCGTCCGTCAGACCCGAGCGTTGTCCCGCCGGCAGGTCGACCTGCGTCAGATCGCCGGTGACCACCATGCGGCTGTTCTCGCCGAGGCGCGTCAGCAACATCTTCATCTGCATCGCCGTGGTGTTCTGCGCCTCGTCGACGATGACGAAGGCATTCGACAGCGTGCGGCCGCGCATGAAGGCGAGCGGCGCCACCTCGATCTCGCCGTTGGCGAGCCTTTTCATCACCTGTTCGCCGGGCATTACGTCGTAGAGCGCGTCGTAGAGCGGGCGCAGATAGGGATCGATCTTCTCGCGCAGATCGCCGGGCAGAAAGCCGAGGCGCTCGCCGGCCTCGACCGCGGGCCGCGACAAGACGATCCGGTCGATGCGGCCGGCGCCCAGCATTTCGACCGCCGTCGCCACCGCGAGATAGGTCTTGCCGGTTCCCGCGGGCCCCAGCGCGAACACCATCTCGAAGCCGCGCAGCGCCTTGAGATACAGCGCTTGATTGGCCGAGCGCGGGCTGACATGGCGTTTCTTGGTGCGGATCGTCAGATCGTCGCCGCCGAAAAGATCGCGCGCGGTGCTGCTCGTTTCGGCGTTCTCCGCCAAACGCACCGCCGCGTCGACCTCGCCGATATCGACCGCCATGCCGCGGCGTAACCGCTCATAAAGCGCCAGCAGCGCGTCGCGCGCCGTTTCGCTCGCCGAATGCGGGCCGTTGATCGCCAGGCGATTGCCGCGCGAGGCGAGCGAAACGCCGAGCTTTTGCTCGATGCGCGCCAGATGGCGGTCGTGCTCGCCGAACAAAAGCGGCAACAGGCTGTTGTCGTCGAAATTGATGTGGATCGGGGCGCCTTGCCGCGTCGCGTCGTGACCGCCCGCGCTCACGCTTCGAGCCTCGCGCAGTCGCGCGCCGCCGGAGCGGCGATCGTACCGGCAAGCGAATTCGGTCCCGCCTCGACGATACGCGCTTCGACGATGCGGCCTATCCACTCGCCTCCGGTCTCGCCCGGCGTCACATGCACCGCCTGCAGATAAGGCGAACGTCCGACATATTGGCCGGCGCGGCGCCCGGCCTTTTCCAGCAGCACCGGCATGACGCGGCCGACGCACGCGGTATTGAATTCGTTCTGCTGCTCGCGTAGCACGGCTTGCAGCACGTGCAGGCGCGCCTCTTTCTCCGGCTCGGGCACCTGATCTTCGATCAGGCTCGCCGGCGTGCCCGGCCGCTTGCTGTACTTGAAGGAATAAGCCGCGGCAAAGCCAACCTCGCGCACCAGCGCCAAGGTCAGGGCGAAGTCGCGCTCGCTTTCGCCGGGGAACCCGACGATGAAATCGGATGTCAGCGCCAGATCGCCGCGCGCACGGCGCAGGCGCGCGACGATCCGGAGATACGCGTCGACGCGATGGCCGCGATTCATCGCCGCAAGGATGCGATCCGAGCCCGACTGTACCGGCAAATGCAGATGCGGCATCAGTTTGGGCTCGTCTTCGTGCGCGGCGATGAGCGCCTCATCGACGTCGCGCGGATGCGAGGTGGTGTAGCGGATCCGCGCCAGCCCCTCGATGCGCGCCAGACGGCGGACGAGTGCCGCAAGGCCCAGCGTTCCGCCATTCGGCGCCGCCCCGCGATAGGCGTTGACGTTCTGGCCCAATAGCGTGATCTCGCGCGCGCCCGCATCGACCATGCGCCGCGCCTCGTCTTCGATGGCGGCGGCCGGACGCGAATATTCGGGCCCGCGCGTATACGGCACGACGCAGAAGGTACAGAACTTGTCGCAGCCTTCCTGGATCGACACAAACGCCGAGACGCCCGGCGGATGCCCGGATTGCGGCAAATGGTCGAATTTCGGTTCGGGCGGAAACTCGGTGTCGACGAGCGGGGCCGCCGCGCCGCCGCCGCGCCGACGGTGGAGGCGCGCCACCATCTCGGGCAGACGATGATAGGTTTGCGGCCCGAACACCATGTCGACATAAGGCGCGCGTCGGGCGATCTCTTCGCCCTCGGCCTGCGCGACGCAGCCGGCCACGGCAATGAGCGCGCCGTTGGCGATCTTCAATCCGTGCATGCGACCAAGATCGGAAAACACTTTCTCGGCCGCCTTTTCGCGGATGTGACAGGTGTTGAGGATGATCAGATCGGCGTCAACCGCCTCGTCGACCGGGGCGTAGCCGAGCGGCGCCAGGACATCCGCCATGCGGGCGGAGTCGTAGACGTTCATCTGGCAACCGTATGATTTGATGAAAAGCTTCTTCAAGCCGGGCCCGGCGCCTCTCGTCGTTGAAGCTACCACCCCACTCCCCCCTGTCAAGACGCGCCGCCGGCGAGCGCGAGCGCGCCCTGTACGGCCGCCGCCGGCCGCAGCGGCGCCGTCCGTCCTGCGTTGACCGCGGCGAGCCCCGAGCGGATGGTTCGCTCGCAGTGCTCGGCGAGCGATTTGCGCGAGGCGAACTCGGCAAGCGTCACCGGCGGATGAAAGATGAGCTCGGCATCGATACGGCCGAGGCCAAGCAGGCGAAACATATGCGGCACCATGTCCATGTCGCCGTACCAAGCGAACAACGGCCGCCAGGCGCGGCCGATCGGCATTCCATCGAGCCGCGTATAGGCCAACGTCACCGGCTGGACGACAAGCTTGCGCCCGGCGAACTCGCGCTCGGCCACCGCGAAGAGCGAACTCTTGAACGAACGAATGAAGACGCCATCGCTCGACGTGCCCTCGGCGAACAGGACGAGGTTGTCGCCTTGCGCCAGCCGCCTTGCGACGTCGTCGCGCTCGCTCGCCACCCGCGAGACGCGGCGATCCACGAACACGGTGCGTTGCAGCCTGGCGAGCCAGCCGAAAAACGGCCAACGCGCCACCTCGCGCTTGGCGATGAAGCTGGTTTCGACGCTCGCCGAAAGGATGGTTATATCGAGATACGAGGTGTGATTGGCGACGAATAGCGTCGGTCGGTCGGACGATATCTCGCCCTCGATGCGCCGCGCGAGGCCGAGGAGCCGGCAGCACGCGGCGTGATAGGCGACCGGCAGGCGGCGCGCCAAGCGCGAGCCGAGCAAAACGAAGACCGCCTGAAGCGGCATCAGCGGCAACGTCGCCGCCGCGTACAACAGCAGCCGGGCGAGCGCGCGAAGCGACGAGCCCTGCATCGAGCCCTTCAAACGTCGGCGCTTCCCGCGGTGCGCCGATAGTGATTGAAGTATTTGTCGGTGACGCGATCGGTGACCACGATGATGCACACGTCGGTGGTGTTGAACTGCGAGTCGATGACCGCCCCCTCGCCGACCAGCCCGCCGAGCCGCAGGTAGCCTTTGATCAGCGGCGGCAACGCCGCCATGGCCGCCCGCGTATCGATCTGCGCCACCGCTGCGTCGGCGTCGATCTCGCCCGGCGCCATCAGGTTCATCTCGATATAGCGATCGGCGAGCGCGCGGGCGCGCAGCGATTTGGGCGCGAGGTGGAAGTGATGGAGATACGACAGCGACACCGCCAGCGCGGCGGGGTCGGTGCCCGGCAGACTGGCGCAGCCGAACATGAGCTTGATGTCATGGCGGAACACGTAGCTTGCGATGCCTTGCCACAAGAGTTGCATGGTCGCCCGGTTGCGGTACTGCGCGTCGACGCAAGAGCGGCCCAATTCGAGCAGCTCGCCGGGCTGGGCGACGAGCGGCGCGATGTCGAATTCGGTCTCGGTGTAGAAGCCGCCGCGTGTTCTGGCGACCGAGCGGCGCAGCAGGCGATAGGTTCCGACCACCGATTCGGGTGCGTCGCCGCGGGCGTGGTCGACGACGAGCAGATGGTCGCAATACGCGTCGAAGCGGTCGAAATCGCGCCGCCGCGCCGCCATCTCGGCCGTCGCGCGCGCCGACATCTCTTCGTAGAAGACTCGATAACGCAGCTCTTGCGCCGCGTCGACGTCGGCGGCGCAATCGGCCAGCCGGACTTCGAGATCGCCCGAACGCAGCGCGCCCGAATCGCCGACGCGGCCGGCGCCGAGCTCGGCGAAAGGTTTAGGCTGGGCGCGCATGATCGAGAATGATTCGTCGTCGCTTCAGGAGGCACCGGCCGGCGGCTTGCGCCCGCCGAGCGGAACGCCGAACAGCTCGAGGCGATGGCCGACCAGCTCATAGCCCAGCTCCTCGGCGACCAGGCGCTGCAACGTTTCGATCCTTTCGTTGTGAAATTCGATCACCTTGCCGCTTTGCACGTCGATGAGATGATCGTGGTGCTCTTCCGGCATCTCTTCGAAGCGCGCCCGCCCGTCGCCGAAATCATGCCTGGTCAAAATGCTGGCCTCCTCGAACAGGCGGACGGTCCGGTACACAGTGGCGATGCTGATTCTGGGGTCGATCGCCGCCGCGCGGCGATGCAGTTGTTCGACGTCGGGATGATCGCTCGCCTCGGAAAGAACGCGGGCGATGACGCGGCGTTGACCGGTCATCTTGAGGCCCTTCTCGACGCAGAGCTGCTCGAGTCGCGACATGGCCCCGCCATCCCTCCGGACATCCGTCGACATGGGGCCGAATTATAGACGAATCGACGGCGCAATCCTATACGCCGAGTGACGGCGCAACATGTTGGCAATGCGCGTCGATTCGCTCCGAGCGGAGTTTGCTCAGCGTTTAAGCTTGGCCTTGGTGCCGAGCCCCAGCTCGCGCGCGAGCGAACTGCGCTGACGAGCGTAGTTCGGCGCAACCATCGGATACTCGGGCGGCAGGTCCCAGCGCTCGCGATACTGCTCGGGCGTCATGTTGTAGGCGGTCTTGAGGTGGCGTTTGAGCATCTTCAGTTTTTTGCCGTCCTCGAGACAGACGATGTGGTCGGGCGTCACCGATCTCTTGACTGGAACCGCCGGCTCGGGGCGCGGCGCCTGCGGCCCCTTGCTGCCGACCGTCGACAGCGTGTGGTGCACCTGCTGGATCAAATGAGGCAGGTCGCTGACCGCGACCGTGTTGTTGGATACATGCGCGGCGACGATCTCCGCGGTCAGCGATAGGACATTTCCGGTCTTGCTGTGATCGTTCATGACGAATTGCTCTCCTCCCTGCTGGTTCGTGTGTCGAATGCCTGCCTCGCCCGGGTCGGCGATGCACCTTTGCCGTCCCGCGATCCGTCGGGTTTGCCGCCCCCGGCCCGGAGTGCGGTCGATGGCTTAACATAACCTCGGTACTTTTTCTATTGGTTCTGAGTTTATTATTTACTTTGTCTTAGGCAGACAATAATCCAAATGTAGAGACAAAGAGATGAAAAAAATGATCGAGGAATCGATAACTTTTTTGTGAACCGACGACGCCGGTCAACCCCTCCACCACGCCCAGCGGCGCGCCGAAAGCGGCCGGCGCAGGGTCAAGGCGGACATGCTGGTGCCGTCGCGGCGCAGATAGTAACCAAGCCGCCGGCCAACGGCCGAAAACCCCGCGTTGGCGTAAAGTGCGCGCGCTGCGCGGTTGTCCTCGGCCACCTCGAGAAAGACCTGACGCGCGCCTTGCGCTGCGGCGCGGCGCATGACCGCGGCAAGCAACGTTCGCGCGAAGCCGCGGCGCCGGAACGCGTCGGCGACGCCGAGCGACAACAACTCGGCTTCGTCGGCGGCGACGCGGCCGATGGCGAACCCGACGGGAAACGGATCGTCGCATTCGCCGCTGGTGTCATCGATCAGAGCAAGCAGCGCGAACGTCCCCGGCGAGCCCAGGACCTCGCCCATCGACTGCGGCGACCACGCATCCTCGAAGCAGGCGGTGTGGAGATGCGACAACACCACGGCGTCGGCAAGCCCTGCGTCGATCACCCGCGGCTCGTTGCCGCGGCGAAGCGCGGTGCTCATGACGCGGCGACCGGCGCCGGGCGCAGCGCCGCCGGCTTGGTTTCCGGCGGATGCAGGTAGAGCGGCCGTGGCGCCATTGCGGGCACGGGACGGCTCGCCGCCAGGCGCGCAACGACCGCGGCGCTGGCGTGACCGCTTCCCGTGGCGCGCATGAAGCCGATGCCGAGCGCCGCGAAAGCGCCGCCCAGCGCCCCAGCGCCGTCGCCGGCCAGAAGCACGGACGCCGCCGGCCGCTTGGCGGCGAACCTGGCCGCGTATGCGGCCGGTTGTAGCGCCTCGGGCGAGGCGCACGCCGCCATGCGCTCGTCGAACGCCTGGAGATAAGCCTCCTCGCGCTTGGAATCGATCGCCACGACAAGAATGCGTCCGCGCCGTTCCGCCTCGGGAACGCCGGCGGCGACTGCCTCCAGCGTGGTGATGCCGACGAGCGGGCGATCGAGCGCCAGCGCCAAGCCGCGCGCCGCCGCGATGCCGGCGCGCAGCCCGGTGAAATGCCCCGGTCCGATGGTGACCGCCAGTCGATCGATCTCCCGAAATGGTACGCCGGCCTGGGCCATTATCCGCGCTACCATGGGCAACAAGGCCTCGGCGTGTCCGCGGATCATCGGCAGTTCTTCGTCGGCGAGAATCGTCTCCTCGCGCAGCAGCGCCGCCGAGCAGGCGACGGTGGAGGTGTCGAGGGCCAACAGCAACATGGAACGGCGTTCCTATTCGACCGCGGCGCCGGTCCGCGCCCCCGCCGCCCGCAGCCGCAAAGCGATCGCGTCATCGCCGCCGCGCCGCAATGCGTAGTCGAGCGCCGTACGCCGCCATTGGTCGCGAATGTCGACCGCAGCGCCGCGGGCGAGCAGCAAGTCGACGATCGCGACATGGCCGCGATAGGCGGCGATGACCAGCGCCGTCACCTTTTCGTCGTCCTGCCAATCGATTGGCGCCCCGCGGTCGATCAGGAGCGCGGCGATGTCGCGCCGCCCGTCGCGAGCGGCGAATATGAGCGCCGTATTGCCGGATCCGTCGACCGCGTCGACCGGCGCGCCGGCATCGAGAAGCGCCTCGACGCCCTCGCGGTCGCCGGCCAGTGTCGCGGCGATCAGCGCTTCGCCCGCCGATGCGGCGCCGGCGCGAATCGCGCCGACGGGTAGCGCCCCGATCGCCAGCAATGCAATGACGACGCCGCGCCGCGATGCTATCAGATTCGACCGGGGGTCCATGCCATGACCGTGCTGCTCGAAATCGACGCGTCGCGATTCGACCTCGATCTGCGCCTCGCCTACGCCGGTTCCGACAATTTCACCGGCAAGCCGATTTACGCCCGCGCCGCCGCTTATCTCAATCCCGCGGCTTGCGAGCGCCTGGCTCGTGCGGCGATGCTCGCGGCGGCGGTGAACCTGCGTCTCAGAATCTTCGACGCGTTCCGGCCGACCGAGGCGCAATGGGTGATGTGGAACCATACGCCGGACCCCGAGTTCCTCGCCGACCCCAGGCGCGGTTCGCCCCATTCGCGCGGCGCCGCGGTCGACTTGACGCTGATCGATCGCGCCGGCCGGCCGCTCGACATGGGCACGCACTTCGACGCCTTCACCTCTCTCTCCCATCATGGCTCTACGTTGGTGCCCCCCGAAGCGCAGCGCAATCGCTCGCTGTTGCTGGGCTTGATGACCGCCGCCGGTTGGGATTTTTATCGCAACGAGTGGTGGCATTACCAGCTATTCGACGCCCGGCGCTATCCGCTGCTCTCCGATCGCGTATTGACGCCGGGGCTGATGGCGCGCTGAGTTCGTGGCCGCGCGGCGAGGATGGCGGCTTTCGCGCATCAGGCTTCCGGGACTGCCCGCGAAAGCATCGGGTGACCTCAACCGGCGAGCCGGGCGGCGTCGAAGGCGTCCAGATTGTTGGCCCGGATAAGCGCGCGCACCGCGCGCACGTAGTCATCCTTGCGCTCGGAATACCGCAGCAGATGTAGCGCCAGCTCCGCGCCATCGGGAATGTCGCCCGCGGCGCGCATCGCCGCCCGGCGGCTGCGGAATTCGACGTAGGCGCGATGGGTGTTGAGATTGCGCGCATAGGCGGCCACCGCTTGCGGCAGATCGGCGAACGCCTTGACCTCGGCGATCGTCTGCTCGCCGGCGATACGGAAGCGCATCTGGCCGAACGTTGCGTGGCTGCGCTGCGCGGCGCGGCTCGTTCCCCATCCGGATTCGAGCGCCCCCTGGGCAAGCGCCAATGACGGCGGAACCGCGTCGACGCGCCGCACCAATTCCTCGAGATCGGTCGAGGCGACATCATAGTCGGCGGCGATCTGCCGCAGCCACGCGCCCTCGGCCGGTTGCAAAACGCGGCCGGCGGCAAGTCGACGGGCGAGCCGCATGACGCGTTCGCGGTCGGCAAGCACGCGTTCGTTCTCGGCCAGCAGCAGCGGCAGCATCGCCTTGACGAAGATGCGCTTGCGAGCCTCGCTCGAATCGATTTGCGGCAGGTCGCTTGGCAGGCGCGCAAGGTACACGCGCGGCACCGCGCCGGCATTTCCGCGCACCCGTTCGAGCGTGTAACCGATGGCGACGAAATGATCGAGCAACCGCGCGGCGGCGGGCGGCGAATCGATGATTTGCGGCGCCGGCATGCGCCGCGGCGATGCGGCGCGTCCCGAAAAATACCGGGTGTCCCAGCGCGGCCGGCTGGCGAGGAACAACGGCGTAGGCTGCGGCAGCGCGGCGAGGGCGGCCGGCTTGATTGGTGCTGCAAGGGCCGCGCGCCGTGCGCCGGTCGACGCGGCGACCTGCGCTTCGACGAAAACGGCGAGCGCGCCGGCGAGGACGGCGACGCCGATCAACGCAACAAGGCTATTGAGACGATCCGATTTCGATCCGGCCGGCGCCATGCGTCGGTCAGTCCTGCGTCGTTGCGGAGGAAAGGCGAAAGACCGGCGAACCCCTCAGTTCACCGCGCGCACCTCGACTACTTCGGGGATGTAGTGGCGCAGCATGTTCTCGATCCCCGCCTTGAGCGTGGCGGTCGAACTGGGGCAGCCGCTGCACGAACCTTGCATATGGAGATAGACGATGCCGTCCTCGAAGCCCTGAAAAATGATGTCGCCGCCGTCTTGCGCCACCGCCGGGCGGACGCGGGTATCGAGAAGCTCCTTGATCTGGGTGACGATTTCGTCGTCCTCACTCTCGGTCGCGGACGGAGCGTCGGCCGCCTCGCGAATCACCGGCAAACCGGCGGTGAAGTGTTCCATGATCACGCCGAGGATCGCCGGCTTGATCAGGTGCCACTCCTTGTCGGCCGCCTTGGTGACGGTGACGAAATCCGAACCGAGGAATACGCCATTGACGCCTTCGATCCCGAACAGCCGCGCCGCCAAAGGCGAACGCTCAGCGCTGGCGAGATTGGGAAAATCGGCGGTTCCGGCGGTCATCACGACGCGGCCGGGGATGAACTTCAACGTGGCCGGGTTCGGGGTCGACTCGGTCTGGATGAACATGGCGTATATCCTGTGGCTGACGACATCGCACGCCTCGACAACGCGCATCGCGCCTCGTCGCTTCCTTGGTCTAAATGGCGGCTCGCTTATCTTAGGTCAATCCTGATTCGGCCGCCCGGGGTAACATTTTACCGCAAGTCATAGGCACAGGAAAGAAAATGAGTCAGACGCCCGGTGAAACGCTCGATTCGGTGCCGAAGCCAGCCGAGCCTCGGCTCGCGGTGGTGCGGACCTACGACCGGCCGGAACCGGAGCGGCCAACCGGTGGAACGATGACCGATGTCGAATCTTGGCTCAGCGGGGCGGCGCGCTCGATCGACGACACGCTGCTGCTGTTCGACGAGCTGTGCTGGCGGCTGTTCGCCGCAGGCGCGCCGCTCGGGCGAGTCCTCTTGAGCGTGCGCACGCTTCACCCGCAGTTCATCGGCTTCGGCTTTCGTTGGCGACGCAAAGCCGGGCGCACCGAGGAGGTCACGGTGCCGCATGCCATCCGCGACAGCGACTACTACCTCGCCAGCCCAATGCGGCCGCTGTTCGAAGAGCGCCGCGCGGTCCGCGCGAAGCTCGAGGGCGGCCCGATTGCCAACTTCCCGATCCTCGCCGAGCTGAAGGCGGAGGGCTTCACCGACTATTTCGCCATACCGATCGTGTTTTCCGAAGGACTCGTCCACGGCGTGACGCTGGCCGCCGATCAGCCGGGCGGATTCGGCGAGGCGCACGTCGCCGCAATCGAAAAACTGGCCCGGCCGCTGGCCAATCTCCTCGAGATTCATTCGCTGCGACGCATGACTGCGAACGTGCTCGACGTCTACCTGGGCAAGCTCGCCGGTCGCA
>DATFES010000377.1:0-2516 GCA_035250945.1 Alphaproteobacteria bacterium
ACTGGGCAAAGTCCAAGCAAAGGCGGATGCTGTCCGCAGATTAACCTCGAACTTAGGCTCGCTATGCGAAGCCAGAATTCAAACTGAGACACTACCCCGGCGCCTCCGCGACATCATTGCCGGCGGCGAACACGTTCAGTCGCATCTCGAACGCGCGCATCGCCGCGGGTCGAACAGTCGAAACGACGGATGCGTGCACGCCCTAATTGACGCGCGCTGTGACCTGCGCCGAGCGCAGCGCCGACGAATACAAGCCCGGCTCCTGCAACAGGCGCTTGGCGATTTCGTAGTCGATTTCGCGCTCGCGGCCATTGGGAGCGCAGCGCGCGCGAAGAGCTTGCGAGCGCTCCTTGTCGCGATAATCGGTTGCCTGCCATTCGGCCATGCTGACCGCTGGCGCAGCCCGGCCGGCGCGAACCGCCTCGATCACCGGGGCGACGGCATCGTCGTTCGCCGCCGTGCAGATAGCCGGATTAACCCCGAGATTCTGCGGCGTGTATCCGGCGGGCGAATAATAATGCGCCCATGTGATCGCCAACTCGCCCTCGTTGGGCAGGCCGATCACTGTTTGCACCGAACCCTTGCCGAACGAAGTCGTGCCGATCGCCAGCGCGCGCCCATTATCTTGCAGGGCGGCGGCGACGATCTCCGCCGCCGAAGCGGAGTTGCCGTTGATCAAGACGACAACCGGAAGATTCTCGCCAGGATCTCCGGGCGACGCTTCGACAATCTGGACGGCGGCGCGATGCCGGCTGCGGGTCGTCACGATGCGGCCATGGTCGAGGAAAATATCGGCCACGGTCACCGATTGCTCGAACAATCCGCCAAGATTTCCGCGCAGGTCGAGGACCACCCCTTTGATGTCCCGGCCGATCTCCCTGCGCGCCGTCAACAGCGCGTCGACCGTGCGTTCGGCGGTGCGGCCGTTGAAGCCGGTGATCTTGATATGCGCGATGTCGCCATCGCGCCGATAGGTCACGGTTTGCGGCACCACCAACGCGCGGACGATCGTGAAGGCGAGGAGGCCCTCATTGCCGGTCCGCAGGACATCGATCGAGACCGGCGCGCCGATCGGGCCACGCAATCGCCGGACGATGTCGCGGCTCGACATTCCGCGCGTCGCCTCGCCCTCGATGCGGGCAATGCGGTCGTCGGCCTGCAGACCGGCCGCCGCCGCGGGCGAGCGTGACATGACGGCGGCAATCCGCACATCGTCGCTCTCGCCGTCAATCGTCACACCGATCCCCCCGAAGCCCTCGCGCAAGGCGCGGTTATCGCGCGCTCCCTCGGGCGAGCTATAGCGCGAATGCTGATCCAAGGTCCGGACGGCGCCGTCCATCACGGCCTGGTAGACATCGTTGCTTGAGGCTTCGCGCAGCGCCAGCGAATGCTCGCGGCCGGCGTTGATCGCGGCCACCGTGAGGCGCGCCCAGCGATACGTGTCCTCTGCCGGGGGCGCTTGCAGCGCGACTGCCAGACGGTGGTCCGCGGTGACCTCGATCCGCTCGCCCGATCGGCGCACGGAAATGCGCGGATCGATCTTGCCCAGATTTCCGAGCCCGCTTTCGGCGAGCGCCGCCGGCGTCACCGGTTCGGCGTAACGCTCCGACATTTGGTCGTAGGCGACGGCGAAGAACCGCGTCGCCGCCGAGGGAAGCTGATGATCGGCGTCTTCCTTCCGCAGTTCGCGATCGCCGGCGCACGCCGTAACCAGCAGGAATACGACCGCCAGCAGCAACGCCGGGCGCCGGCGAGGGATCGTGCCGGGGGCGCTCAACCCTTGATCGCCGCCGCCCATTGCCAGCCAATGACCGCGCCCTTGATCCGCGGCAGCAGGGTGAGCGTGAGCGTCATCGCCAACGGCAGCCAGATGACGGCGTGCAACCACTCGGGCGGCTGCATCGATTGCTCGGCCAAGAGCATCAATGGCGCGATCACGTGTCCGACAATGAGGATGGTGAAATACGGCGGGGCGTCGTCCGAGCGATAGCTGGCGAGCTCCAATCCACAACGTGAACAATGCCGGTTAACCTTCAGATAGCGCATGAAGATCCTGCCCTCCCCGCACCGAGGGCAGCGCCGGCGAAAGCCACGGTTGATTGCCGTCGACCAAGCACCTGGCGCGCGGAGTGTAGCAGAGTTTTCAGAAAATTTTTGCTCGTTCATCTAAGTTATAAGGACTTCGATTAATATTACTGAACATTAACCATAAATCATGACGGAACACCCCGCGAGCAATGCACGTACGTCGCGATGTCAGCAAACTGACTCTTTGGAACGGCGCGCGCAAGCCCGCTAGGCGTCGCCCCTGCGCTGCGCTGCGCGCATGGGCCTATGGCTTCCTCGCGACGCGCGAAGGCGGCGAGTAGGCGCCTCTTCGAGACCTACCAACTCGAAACGCAAGCCTCCGGTAACCGGCGTCGCCTCGACCAAGCGGACGGTGACTGGCTGGCCGAGCGTGAAGCTGCGGCCGGAGCGCCGACCGCGCAACACGTGACGCTCGGCATCATGATGGT
>DATFES010000387.1:0-4319 GCA_035250945.1 Alphaproteobacteria bacterium
GAGCGAGGCCGAAGTGCTCGACGCGCTCGGCGGCGTCTTGTGTCGATGCACCGGCTATCGAAAAATCGTCGAGGCGGTGCTTGCCGTGGCGCACCGCGTCGTGCCGCCGCCATCGCCCGTGTCCGGCGAGGCGGTCGGCGCGCGCATGCCGAAGACCGATGGACTGGCCAAACTCACCGGCGCCGAGCGCTTCGGCGCCGATGTCTGGCCCGGCGGCTGCCTGACGCTGCGCGCCATCCGCTCGCCCCATGCCCACGCGCGCTTCGAGTTGGGCGATTTCGCGCCGCTTTTCGGGCGCTTTCCCGGGCTCGTGCGGGTGCTGACTTGGAAGGACATCCCGGGTCAGAACCGCTACGGCATTTACCCGGCCGGCAAGGACCAACCGGCCATAGCCGAGGGTTACGTGCGTCATCGCGGCGAAGCGGTGTGCGCGCTGGTCGGCGACGACGCGGCGATCGCTCGCATACGCGATGACGACGTGCCGATCGATTGGCAGGCGATGTCGCCGCTTTCGGGAATCGATGCCGCGCTGGCCGAAGGCGCGCCGGCTTTGCACGCCGAGCATCCGGACAATGTATTGATCGAGGGGCGCGTGGCGCGCGGCGACATCGCGGCGGGATTCGCCGCTGCGGTGGCCAGCGTCGCAGGGCGCTTCGAGACTTCGTTCGTCGAACACGCCTACATCGAACCCGAGGCCGGCTATGCCCGGCGGGTCGGCGACCGCATCGAAATCGTCGCCTGCACCCAGACTCCCTACATGGATCGCGATGAAGTGGCGCTGATCCTTGGAATCGCACCAGCGCAGGTGCGCGTCATTCCGACCGCGACCGGCGGCGGGTTCGGCGGCAAGCTCGATCTTTCGCTGCAGCCGCTGATCGCGACGGCTGCCTGGCTCATCGACCGTCCGGTCCGCTGTACCTACACGCGGCCCGAGAGCATGGCATCGACCACCAAACGCCATCCGGCGCGAATCGACGCCAAGTTCGCCTGCGACGCCGACGGCAAGCTGACCGCGGTCGAGTTTCACGGCGACTTCAACACCGGCGCCTACGCCTCGTGGGGGCCGACGGTGGCGAATCGTGTGCCGGTGCACGCGATGGGTCCCTATGCGGCGCCCGCGGTTCGTTGCACCTCGCGCGCCATCTACACCAACGACACGCCGTCGGGCGCCTTCCGCGGCTTCGGCGTGCCGCAGGCGGCGATCGCGCACGAAGCGCTGATGGACGAACTGGCGCTCGAAATCGGCATCGATCCGCTCGAGTTCCGCTTGATCAATGCGCTGACGCGCGGCTCGATCACCGGAACCGGTCAGCGTCTCGAAGCGAGCGCCGGATTGCCGATTTGCCTCGAAGCCCTGCGCGCCAAATGGCGCCACATGCGGATCGGCGCCGAGACGTTCAATCGCGAGGGCCGCGTGCGACGGCGCGGCGCGGGGATCGGCTGCATGTGGTACGGCATCGGCAACACGTCGATGTCGAATCCTTCGACGATGAAGGTTGGCGTCTCGCCTCAAGGCACGATCACCCTGTTCAGCGGCGCGGTCGACATCGGCCAGGGCTCGAACACCGTCATGATGCAGATTTGCGCCGATGCGATCGGCGTGCCGGTCGCGGCGCTGTCGCTGATCGCCGGCGACACCGATCTGACCGAGGACGCCGGCAAGACCTCGGCGTCCCGCCAGACGTTCGTCTCGGGCAACGCCGCGCGGCTCGCCGGCGAGGATCTGCGCCGCCAGATCCTGCGTCTGGCCAATGTCGGCGAAGGCGCGTTCATCGAGCCCGCCGACGGGACGCTGATCGTCCGCGACGCGACCGGCGAGCGCGAAATCGACCTCTCGACGCTGCCGGAGACCGAGCCCGGCCTTGTGCTGGTCGGCCGCGGGGGCTTCGACCCGCCGACCTCGCCGCTCGACGCCGACGGTCAGGGCGTACCTTATGCGACCTACGGCTTTGCAGCGCAGCTTGCCGAGATTGAGGTCGATATCGAGCTCGGCACGATCAAGGTCCTGCGCATCGTCGCCGCGCACGACGTCGGGCGGGCGATCAATCCGATCCAGGTCGAGGGCCAGATTCACGGCGGGATCGCGCAAGGGATCGGGTTCGCCCTGATGGAGGAGTACGTTCCGGGCCAGAGCGAGAATCTGCACGATTATCTCATTCCGACCTTCGGCGATATTCCGCCGATCGAGACCATCTTGATCGAAGACGCCGAACCGCTCGGCCCATATGGGGCGAAGGGCATCGGCGAGCCAGCCCTGATTCCCACCGCGCCGGCTATCCTCAACGCCGTTCGCCACGCCATCGGCGTGCGCATCCATCATGTTCCGGCGACGCCCGATCGCGTGCTGGGCGCGCTCGCCGTGGCGCACGCGGCGGGGAAGAGCGCGGCATGACCGAGACCAAGACGTCTACCGATCTCCCTTCCGCCGAGGCGTTGGCCGCGGCGAGATCGCCCGACAAGAACGGCATTGTCACCTGCGACGCCTGTCCGGTGCTCTGCCGCATCCGGCCGGACAAGACCGGCGCCTGCGATCGCTACGGCAACGTCGATGGCCGGCTCATGCGCATGGACCCGATGCTGGTCCTCGAGCGCACGCTCGATGCGGAGGGCAAGCTCGTGCCGTTTATGGGCCTGCCATGGGACGGCGAGCTGCTGCCCGAGCGGGATTTCATCTCGGGCATCGGCGCCGGCACGACCTATCCCGATTACAAGCCGGCGCCGTTCATCGTTGCAAGCCGGGTCGAAGGCGTCGACATGGTGACCGTGGTCACCGAGGGCATCTTCAGCTACTGCGGCGTCAAGGTGAAGATCGACACCGACCGTTATGTCGGCCCGGAACAAGCGGCCGTCCGCGTCGCCGGCGAACAGGTGGGGCATGTCACCACTGCCGAATACGGGTCGCAGATGCTATCGCTGGGCGGCGTCCGGCATCTGACCGGCGGCAGCAAGAAGGAAGGCAACGTTACCTGCGAGGCGCTGCTAAGCCTGTGCAACAAGCGCGCCGTCGAGATGGCGGTGGACGGCGGCGCCTCGCTCGTCATCCAGGCGGGTCGGCCGCCGGTCGTCGACGGCGTGCGCGAGGAGCGAATGCGCGTCGGCTGCGGCTCGGCCACCATCGGCATGTTCGCCAAGCAATGGCACGGCCACGCCGACGAGGTGATCGTCGTCGACGACCACATCACCGGCGTCTTGACCGAGCATCAGGCCGGCCGTTTTCTCGACATGCGTCCGGCCGGCATCCGTGTGCGTGGCCGCAAATCGACGCCGGGCCGGTACTTCCAGGTCGCCAACCCGGGCACGAGCTGGGGCGGCACCGACATCGGCGAGCCCCTCGAGATCATCGACAGGATCGATCCCAAGACGGCATGGCCAGGCCTCAGGTTGTTGATGGTGAGCACCACCGGTGAGCACGCGGCGTGGTTCGTGCTCGATGACCGCCTCGTGCCGCGTCCGGCGGAGATGCCGCGCGCGGTCGCGAATGTCGTCGAGAGGATCGGCGAGAATTGCGAGCCGGCGCTGTGCACCGTGCTGTTCATGGCCGGAGCGGGTGGCAGTCTACGCGCCGGCGTGACGGAGAATCCGGTGCGGTTGACCCGCTCGGTCCGCGCGGCACTCACCCGTGTCACATCCGGCGGAGCCGCCGTCTATGTCTGGCCCGGCGGCGGCATCACCTATATGGTCGACGTTACGACCATGCCCGACAACTCGTTCGGCTACGTTCCGACGCCGGCGATCGTCGGCCCGATCGAGTTCACACTGCATCTTGACGATTATCGCGCGCTTGGCGGCCACGTCGATTACGTGCGGCGCTTGCCCGAGATCGCCCGCCAATCGCGGATCAAGCGCGCGCCCTGGCCGCCGGACAATCCGTGGCCGATGACGTCGCCACGAAAGCGCGACGCGTCATGAACGCCGCGCGGATGGATCGGCGAGGCGCGCGGGCCGCTATTCTCCCGGATGGGCGGCGCTTGCATCTGCAGCACGGGCCGATCGACTTGGTCATCGAGGGGTTCGGCCTGCCGGCCGAAATCGCCGGCGCCTATAGGCAGGCGCGGGACGCGTTCACCGACGTTTTGCCCGCGCTCGTCGCCGAGCTGTCATTGCTGCGCGCGTCGCTCGGCGCAGCCTATCCCGGCGCAGAAGGGCCGGTGGCGCGACGGATGATCGCGGCATGCTGGCCATACCGCGCCCGCGTCATCACGCCGATGGCGGCGGTCGCCGGCGCGGTGGCCGACCATGTCCTGGCGCGAATGCTCGCCGGCCGCGCGCTCGAGCGCGCCTATGTGAATAATGGCGGCGACATCGCCGTTCATCTGGCT
>DATFES010000390.1:0-2346 GCA_035250945.1 Alphaproteobacteria bacterium
GTCACATCCTTGAAGCTGTGGAACTGGCCGTTGTGGCTGACCCTTTCGTTCTCGAGCAGCAGCCGCACCTGCTCCATGCCCTCGACGAAGCGCGCCCGGCTTTCGTCGGGCGAGACGCCGAAGCGGCTGAACTCGTGCGGAAGAAAGGCACGCGCGAAGCCGACTTCCAGCCGGCCGCCCGAAATCGCGTCGAGCATGCCGATCTCGCCGGCGAGTTTGAGCGGATTGTTGAACACCGGCAGCACGGCGCCGGTGATCAGCCGGGAGCGCTTGCTTCGCATCGCCGCCGCGGTCAGGAAGACGATCGGATTGGGGCTATATCCGCCATAATCCTCGAAGTAGTGCTCGACCGTCCGAACATGCGTGTAGTTGAGCGGATCGGCCAGGTCGACGAGACGCAAACACTCGGTGAAATAGCGGTCGGCCGCCTTCACCTTGGGCCCGATGTCGGGAAAGAACTGAATTCCGAACTCCATGGCGCATCCTCCGCTCGTCATTCACCCGGCTAACCGGCGACTTTTTCTTGATTCACCCGGCGCCCAGTCTACCGCATCGTCGGAACGATGGCAGGGGGAATAATCCGTATACAGATCATGGGTCTGGCCCGCCGATCAAATCACTGTGAAGAAACACGCATTTCCCGCAGAGCGGGCGCGCTTTCTATTGGCTTGCGGGAACCCCCGCGGATACCGCAAGATTTCCGCCATGAATCGCCGGCCGCCGGACCAAGATGGCAGCGCCTCGCGCGGCGCTGCGCGCGACGCCGGCGATCCAGTCGGCGAACCAGGCGCCACGGCAAGTTATCCCGATCTCGATCGCTATCGGCTGGAGGATGCGCCAGGACATCTGCTGCGACGTTGCCAACAACGGGCAGTTGAGCTGTTCACCGAGGAGCTCGGACCGCAGCGGGTGACGCCGCGACAATTCGCATTGCTCGTCACCGTCTATCAGCGTCCGGGCCTGACGCAGACCGATCTCGTCGGCGTCACCGGGATCGACCGATCGACGGTCGGCGACATGCTCGACCGCCTGGTCCGCCGCGGCCTCATCAAACGCAAACGCAGCGGCAAGGACCAGCGCGCCAACACGCTCCACATACTGCCGCCGGGGATCGAGATGTTGCGCGGCGCGATATCTCACGTCGACCGCGTCCAGGCGCGAATTCTCGAGCCGGTTCCCAGCGACCTGCGCGCCGCGCTGATCGGCGCGCTCAAGCTGATGGCGGGGCTGGCCGATCGCGGCCTATCCTCGCGGCAGGAAGAGTGAAGCCGTGGCGGCGCGCAGCGCCAACCGGAGGCTTTCCGCCGTCACCGCGCTGGTCGTTGCCTTCGCCGCATCGCCGGCCCTTTCGCTGCCCGTCGATATCGAGCTGGTCGTCGCCGTCGACGCATCGCGGAGCGTCAACGACGACGAATACGCGCTGCAAGTCGGCGGCTACGCCAAGGCGTTCACCCATCCGGCTGTTCTCCGCGCCATCACCGGCGGCCGGCATCGCGCCATCGCGGTGACATACGTGCAGTGGGCGGGCCCGCTGCTGCAACAGCAGCTCATCGGCTGGACTTTGATCAACGACCGCGAATCGGCGGAGGAGTTCTCCGAACGGATTCTCGCCAGCCCACGCGCGTTTCGCGGCGGCGGGACGTCGCTTTCCGGCATCATCGACTATAGCCGTCCGCTGTTCGATCGAAACGGGTTCGAAGGCGAGCGGCGGGTGGTCGACATTTCCGGCGACGGAATCAATAACTCCGGCCGGCTGCCGCAAATGGCGCGCAATGACGCGGTGCTCGAGGGAGTGACGATCAACGGCCTGCCGATCCTCAACGAGGTGCCGTGGCTCGACGATTATTTCCGCGACAATGTGATCGGCGGCCCGGGCGCCTTTCTCATCGCCGCGCAGGACTACGACTCTTTCGCCATCGCGATCCGCAACAAGCTGATCCGTGAGATCGCCGGCGATGAACGCTGGCCGGATCTTGCGGGCGCCACAGATCAATAGACGAGCCGAATCATCCAATTCCGCCCTCATGCTTCGACACGCTCAGCATGAGGGCGCGACGAGGCAAGCAAGGCTTGAGAATCGTCCTCGTCCTGAGCTTGTCGAAGGACGAGGATACGCAGCGACGCCGCCTATTCCGCCAGCGCCACGACGACGCGACGGTTGCGTTTGCCTTTACTCTCGATTTTTTCGACCGCCACCCGGCCGATCTCGCCGGTCGCGCGCAGATGCGTGCCGCCGCATGGTTGAAGATCGACGCCGGGGATGTCGAGCAGGCGCACCTTGCCCGATCCCATCGGCGGCTTGACCGACATCGTGCGCACCAGCTCAGGCTTCGCCGCGAGATCCTC
>DATFES010000414.1:0-2779 GCA_035250945.1 Alphaproteobacteria bacterium
GCGCGCGCCTCCCGGGACGATGCGCCGGACGGTCACCTTGTTTTCGTTGTCGACGGCCAGCACGAAAGTTCCAGCTTGATCGGCCTGGACCGCGCTGGCGGGAATGACGAGAACCTTCTCCGCCTGCTCGCGCTCGATGACCACCGTCACGAACTGGCCGTCGACCAGGAACCCCTCGCTGTTCGGCACTTCGGCGCGCACGATGACGGTGTCGGTGCCGCGATCGACCTGGACATCGACGAAACTTAGTTTGCCGGGATGCGGATGGAACTTTCCGTCCGCCAGCCGCACCTTGGCGACCAGGCGTTGCTCCGCCTCGCCCGCGGCCTGTCGGCGGCGAATCTCCGTGAGCATCCGCTGCGTCACCGGAAACGCGACATAGACCGGATCCTGGCGGACGACGGTCGCCAGCGTGCCCGATTCCGGCCCGACAAACGCGCCGACCGTATATGTCGATCGGCCGATGCGGCCGGCGATCGGTGCGTGAATGTCGGTATAGCCGAGATTGATTTCCGCCTCGCGGAGCGCCGCTTTGGACTGTTGAACCTGGGCCCGCGCGACGCCTTCGCGCGCCGCGCGCTCGTCGACCGTGGCGGCCGAGATGTTGTTGTTGCGCAGCAATTCCCGCCCGCGCTGGAGCTGCTGCGCCGCGTTGACCGCTTCCGCCTCGGCGCGCGCCACATCGGCCTTCTGCTGCTCGACCTGGGCCTGGTACTGGTCTTTCTCGATGATGAACAGCAATTCGCCTTCCTTGACCGTCTGGCCCTCGGTGAACTGCCGCTTGTCGAGAAAGCCCTGGACGCGCGCCCGCAGCTCGACCTTGTCGATCGCTTCGACGCGGCCGGTGAAATCGACGCCGATAGACATCTCGCGCCGTTCGACGGCGACCACCCCGACCGCCGGCGGTGGCCCCGCCGTCTGTTGCGTCGACTTCGGAGCATCCTCGCACGCAGCGAGACCGGCGGCGAGCGCGATCGCCAGGATTAGATGCGGGGCGCGACGACGCGAGCGTCGGCATAATCCCGAAGCAGTCACGGTCGACCTCCACTGCAAAGGCGTGCGCCTCATTCCCGTCACCGCCGAGCGCCGCCCGTTGATTCAGTGAATCAACGGACTAACTCTTCTTGTTCCACACGCAGTTCTGCTTGTTGGCGGTCACTTCGTCGTACTGGCCGGCTTGGTTCGGATACTCATAGAACACGACCGATCCGTCGGGCATGCATAACGGATCGAACACGGATCCGCCCGGTTCGCTGCGCCCACCGCCGCAGGCGGCAAGGACAAGTAGCGACAAACCAGCGAGTACTGCGCGCATGAGCAACCCCCTGAGCAGTTATCAATACCATCCAAAAACGGACAACTCTCTAAACCGAGTAGGGGTTATATTCAAGTATACATTCAAACCTGATTTGAGTATGGATTATCCCGCTCGGTGATCGCCGCCATCCTCGCGGGCCGACGCAGCACCAAATCCGGTGATCCTTCGTCATCCACCGACATGCATTCGGGAGATTCCGTCATGAAATTCATTCGCGTCCTGATCGTCGCCTGTGCGGCGGCGATCGCTCTGCCTGCGGCCGCGCAGGACAAACCGGCCAACAACATGGAAATCCTTCAGCAAAAGCTGAAGGCGGACAAAAAGTTGATCGTCGCGGACAACATGGAATTGACCCAGTCCGAAGCCGGCAAGTTCTGGCCGATCTACGAGGCCTACGAGAAAGACCTGGATAAGATCAATCAGCGCCTGGGGCAAATGATCTCCGCCTACGCCAACGACTACCGCAACAACACGCTGAGCGACGACAAGGCTAAGGCCTTGATCAAGGAAGCGCTGTCGATCGAGGACGCCGAGGTCAAGCTGAAGCAGTCCTATTCCGAAAAGCTGACGCCGGTCCTCCCGCAGAAGAAAGTCGCCCGGTTCCTGCAGATCCAGAACAAGATCCGCGCCGTCGTCAAGTACGAGCTGGCGGCGCAGGTGCCGTTGGTCCAATGAACGCGGGCGCTCGCGTTGCATCGCGCGACGGCGAGCGATAGGTCTGCTAAGGATTGGACACGCCGCCGCCGGGCGTCAGCATGGCGGCGGCGTTCGACGCCGGGCGAGAAACGACGATGATCGATCGAAAGGCTTTCATTGCGCTCGTCGCCGCAATCGGCCTCCGCCTGCCCTTGGCCGCGCGCGGCGGCGGCGCCGATGTGACGAGCGAGGTCTAGGCGGCGACGACCGGTCAGGAGCTCACCGACCTCAAGAAGGCGCTCGACAGCGGCGCCATCACGCAGGAGGAATACGAGCGCGAGCGCAAGAAGACACTTGCGCGATAGCCGGCGGACCAAGCGACAGCGTTCAGAGTTTGGTCCAGCTCGGGTCGGGATTGAACGTCGTCATCTTGCCGGCGAGCGCCGCGGTATCCGGGCCAAGGTCTTTCTGATAGACGACGCCGCCGTGATTGACGATGAACGTCATGACGCCGGATACGCCATATCGTACCGGATAGGCGACCAAAGCGAAGCCGCCGATCATCTTGCCGCGTATGACATAGTTATAGGCGCGGCCAGGGGCTTGGTCGCCCTGCTTCGTCAGGATGCGATAGATGTAACCGTGATAAGGCGTCGGCCCAGCTTCGTTCGCCGAGTAGCCTTTGGCCCGCGCCGCGGCGAACAGCGCTCCGAGCGGGCTCTCGGCTTCGCCAGGACCTGACGGCCAGTACAGGCCGTCCTTCTTTCCCTTACGGCTCACGAATCGTTGCGAGTAGGCCCGTATGCCGTCGCCGTCGCGATCCTC
>DATFES010000431.1:0-3472 GCA_035250945.1 Alphaproteobacteria bacterium
TCCGCACGAGTTCAGCCGCTTCGGCGTCTCGCCCGACGAAAGCCGGGCGCGCTTCGTCGAGGGCATGGAGCAGGTGCGGCTGCTGCTCGAGAACGAAAGGGTCAGCCACAACGGCCAGTTCCACAGCTTCAAGGATGTGACATCGCTGCCGCGGCCGACGCAAAAGCCGCGTCCGAGCTTTTGGATCGCAGCACTCGGTACGCCGCAGTCCTTCACCGAAGCCGGCAAGGCGGGGCATTCGGTGATGGCGATTCCGCTCGCCGGCGGCAAAATGAAGGAGCTCCTCGCGCTCTATCGCGACGCCTGGCGGGCGGCGGGCCATCCGGGCAACGGCCGTGTGATGCTCGCCTTCCATATGTTTTGCGCCCCCTCGCGCGAGGAAGCGGAGTCAATCGCCCGCGAGCCGCTCAACCGCTATCTCAAGTCGCTGGTCAACGCGGCCGCGGCGTGGACCGAGGGCGCCAGTTCCAAGGATTATCCGGGTTACGACAAGATCATCGCCGGGTTGCGGGCCGAGAACTTCGAATCGCAGGTCGCCAAGGGCGCGGCATGGGTCGGATCGCCGGACGACATTGCGCGCGCGATCGCCGACTATCAGGAACTCGTCGGCGGCTTCGAGATCGCTTCGCTGCAGGTCAACTTCAACACGATTCCGGTCGAACAGGCCGCGCGTTCGATGCAGCTTTTCGCCGAAAAGGTGATGCCGCGCTTTGCCAGCGCCGAAGCCGCGGCCTAAAGTCCTCGCGCGGGATCGCGGAACGCAACCGCCGGCGCGCCGGAGGCGAGGGTGAAAGCCGAGCAGATCCTGATGCCGATAGCGCCCGAATTATTCAAGCAAGGCATGCGCTGCCTTGCCGCCGGCGTCACCATCATCACCACCGCCGAGCGATCGCGGCCGAGCGGCCTTACGGCGACCGCCGTGTGTTCGTTGTCGCTCGATCCGCCGCAGCTTCTCGTCTGCATCAGCCGCCGCGCCGGCGCCCACGACGCGATGGCGCGCAGCGCGCGCTTTTGCGTCAACGTGCTGTCGCGCGGCCAGTGGCGGCTCGCGGCGCGGTTCTCGGGCCAGAACGGCGTTTTCGGCGCCGAGCGCTTCAAGGCGGGCAAATGGACGACGCTCAAGACCGGCGCGCCGGCGCTTGTCGATGCGCTTGCCGCGTTCGATTGCCTGGTCACCGAGCGAGTCGACGCTTCGACCCACACGATATTCATTGGCCGCGTGGTCGATCTCGAGCTGCGGCCCAAGGGCAAGCCGCTGCTCTACGCCAGCGGCGGCTATGCCGGGCTGCAAGCCCTGGCGGCGGCGGCGCGGCGGCGACGGGCGCCGGCGCCGCGGGTCAAGCCTGGCCGCTGACTTGCCGAGGACGGCGCGCCGATCCTACGATCGCGCGAAAGGAGGGCGCGAGGCGATGCTGGCCGCACTCAATCTCAAGCGCTGGATCGACGAGCATCGCGAGCTGTTGAAGCCGCCGGTCGGCAATGCGCAGATCTGGCGCGACGGCGAATTCATGGTGACGGTGGTCGGCGGCCCCAACCAGCGAAACGACTGGCATGACGACCCAGCCGAGGAGTTCTTCCATCAGCTGGAGGGCGACATGACGCTGCGCATCATGGAGAACGGCCGGCCGCGCGATCTGCCCTTGCGCCAGGGCGACGTGCTGCTGCTACCGCCGCATGTCCGGCACTCGCCGCAACGTCCGGCCAACACGGTGGGTCTGGTCATCGAGCGCGTGCGCCGGCCGGGCGAGATCGACGCCTTCGAATGGTATTGCGAGAAATGCCATGCGTTGCTCCATCGCCGCGAGACGCAGCTCGGCTCGATCGTCGACGATCTGCCGCCGATCTTCGCCGAGTACTACGCGGCGCCGGAATTGCGTGTGTGCAAAGCCTGCGGCCACGCCAATCCGGGGAAGCCAATTTGAGCGTCATCGACATCCACAATCATTTCTTTCCCGCGGCGCTGCCCGATTTCGATCGCCGATACGCCGGCGCGCCATGGCCCGCCGTCCGGCGCACGGGCGCCGATACGGCGACGGTGACGATCGGCGACAAGCCGTTCCGCGACATCGATTCGCGCTGCTGGGACGCCTCGCGGCGGCTTGCCGACATGACGCTGGACGGCGTCGATCTGCAAGTGATCTCGGCGACGCCGGTGCTGTTCGCCTATCAACGCGACGCCGCGCCGGCGGCCGAACTCGCCAAGCTGATGAACGACGCGGCGCTCGAACTTGCCGCCGCCGGGCAAGGTCGACTCAAAACGCTGGCGCAAGTACCGCTGCAGGATGTCAACCTGGCGTGCCGCGAGGCCGAGCGGGCGATGGCGGCGGGTCATCTTGGCGTCGAGATCGGCAACCATGTCGGGCCGCGCGATCTCGACGACGCCAGCCTCATCACGTTCCTCCACCACTGCGCCGACATCGGCGCCGCGGTGCTGGTCCATCCGTGGGACATGTTCGGCGGCGCGCGCACCGAGCGCTTCATGATGGCGTGGACGGTGTCGATGCCGGCCGAGACGCAGCTATCGATCGTCGCGATGATTCTGGGCGGCGCCTTCGACCGCCTGCCGCGCTCGCTACGCCTCTGCTTCGCCCATGGCGGCGGCAGCTTCGCGTTCTTGCTGGGTCGGCTGGAGAACGCCTGGCGCAACAAGGACACGGTCCGCGGCAAGAGCCAGCATCCGCCGTCCCATTATCTCGACCGCTTCTATGTCGACTCGGCGGTGTTCGAGGAGCGGACGCTGCGGTTCCTCATCGACGTCATGGGCGCCGATCGCGTGGCGCTCGGTTCCGACTATCCGTTCCCGCTCGGCGAGACGCGCGTCGGCGCGCTGGTTCGCGGCGCGTCGTCGCTGAGCGACGACGAAAAGCGCCGCATCCTCGAGGTCAATCCGCGACGCTTCCTTGGCCTTGCCAAAAGCGTGCGCCGCCGAGAGTCGCTCGGCGACCCCTAGGCGAGCCGGTCCAGCAACGCCTTGGCATCCTTCAGGTCGGCGGTGCCAAACCCCTCGCTGAACCAGGAGTAGACCGAGGCAAGTAGGTCGTGCGCCTCGGCGCGTCGGCCGCGCTCGCCCCACAGTCGGGCCAGGGACACGGCGGCGCGCAGCTCGAGCGACTTCGCCCCCATGGTCGCCGCGAGGCGGAGGGCTGTTTCGAAGCAGGCGGCGGCGTCATCCGATCGACCTTGCCGAGCCAATACGGCGCCTCTCAAGCGTTCGAGCTCGGGTGCGTAATAACGCTCCTGGGTCGCCGCCGTGGCTTCGAGCGCCTGGTCGAGCGCCGCCAGGGCCTCGCGATCGGCGCCGGTTTCCAGGCAAGCATGCGCCAACAGGCCCAACCAATGACTGCGATGATGCCAATCGCCGATCCGGTGCAGTCCGGTGATGCCGGAACGAAGCCGCCCGATCCCCTCCGCGCAGCGGCCGAGATTCGCCTCCGCGTACCCCTTGGCGACGGAACTCTCGCCCAGCCACAAG
>DATFES010000438.1:0-12121 GCA_035250945.1 Alphaproteobacteria bacterium
GGCCAGACCCGGCCGAGCGCGGCGCGCACGATCCGCGCCGTGTTTCATGGCGATGTGCCGACCTATGACCCGATCTGGACCACGGCCAACATGGCCGCGTACGCCGGCGGAATGGTGTACGACACGTTGTTCGGTATCGACGACAAGCAGCAGCCGCAGCCGCAAATGGTCGGCCGCTGGGGCGTGTCCGACGACAAGCTGACTTATACGTTCGAGCTGCGCGACGGCCTGAAATGGACCGACGGCGCCCCGGTCACGACCGCCGACGTCCTGCCATCGCTCAAGCGGTGGGCGGCGCGCGATGGCGGCGGCCAGCACATGATGCTGCGCGTCAAGGACATCGCCGCCAAGGATGCGAGGACCTTCACGATCGAGCTCAAGGAGCGCTATGGCCTGGTGCTCGACGTTCTGGCGAAAACATCGACGCCTGTCTGCTTCATGATGCGCAAGAAAGAAGCCGAAACCGATCCGATGCAGAAGATCGACCAGGTGGTCGGGTCGGGCCCGTTCAAGCTCAATCTCGACGAGACCAAGCCCGGTACGCAATACGTATACGATCGCAATCCCGACTACGTTCCGCGCTCCGACCCGCCTTCGGGCATTTCCGGCGGCAAGGTGGTGAAGGTCGACCGGGTCATCTTCGTCAACATGCCCGACGCGCAAACCGCGGTGGCGGCGTTGCAGTCGGGCGAGATCGATTTCTACGAGATTCCGCCGATCGAACTTCTGCCGCAGCTTGAGGGCGACCGGAACGTCAAGATCCAGGTTCTGAACGCGCTCGGCAACGTGGGCCAGGTCCGCCTCAACTTCCTGCATCCGCCTTTCGACAACGAGAAGGCGCGCCAGGCGATGCTTTATATCGTCAAGCAAAGCGACCACATGAAGGCGACGTTCGGCGATTCCAAATACGCGAAAGCCTGTCCATCCTATTTCGGAATGGGCACGCCGATGGAAAACGACGCCAACACCGATTGGTTCAAGGGCGGCCAAAATCTCGCCAAGGCAAGGGAGCTATTCAAGGAAGCCGGTTATGACGGCCGGCCGATCGTGCTGATGCAGGCGACGAACATCCCGATCATGAGCAATACCGCCTTGATCCTGGCGCAAGAGATGCGGCAAGCGGGTCTCAACGTCCAGGTCGAGGCGATGGACTGGTCGAACGTAGTCCAGCGCCGCTCCAGCAAGAACGCGCCCAACCAGGGCGGCTGGAATATCTTCATCACCTGGTCGGGCGGCAACGCCATCGGCAACCCGATCCTTTTGGCGGCGCATGCGGCGACCGGCGACAAGGCGTGGTTCGGCTGGCCGAGCGACGCCAAGCAGGAGGATTTGCGCACCAAGTGGGCCGTCGCCGGATCGCTCGAAGAACGCAAGGCCATCGCCCGCGAGCTGCAGGCGAACGCGTGGAAATTCGTGCCGCAGCTCTATTACGGCCAATGGGTGCAGCCGACGGCGATGCGCAGCAACATCAACGGCCTTCTGCCGGTTCCCGAGTTGATTCCGTGGTGGAACGTCACAAAAGGGTGACTGCAGGAATCCGGTCGCGTCTGAATCCAGCTCAGGGATCGAGGGCCGGCGCCCGCCGCCGGCCCGCTCCGGCTTGAGGTTCGGCAGCCGTTCACATCGCTTGCTTCCGCCGAGGATCCACCGGCCGCCCGCATGACCGCCTATATCGTCCGACGCCTGTTGTCGATGGTACCGGTCATGGCGGTGGTCGCGGTGTTCGTTTTTTTGCTGTTGCACCTGGCGCCGGGCGATCCCGCCGCGATCATCGCCGGCGACAACGCCACGCCGGCCAATGTCGAGCAGATCCGCAAGGCGCTCGGGCTCGACGAGCCGCTTTGGAAGCAGTTCCTGCTATGGGTCGGCAGCCTGGCTCGCGGCGATCTCGGCCGCTCGATGTTCTGGAACGATTCGGTGACGACATTGATCGGCCAACGCGCCGAACCGACGATCGCGCTGGCCTGCACCACGCTGATCGTGGCTGTGGCCATCGCCATTACACTCGGCGTCGTCGCCGCGGCGCGTGCGGGAACCTTCGGTGACCGCTTGGTGATGGCGTTCGCTGTCGTCGGGTTTTCGGTGCCGGTCTTCGTCGTCGGCTACCTGCTGATCTTCGTCTTCGCCATTCAACTTCGATGGTTGCCGGTGCAGGGTTATACGCCGTTCGCCGAGGGGGTTTTGCCCTGGCTGCGCAATCTCGTCCTGCCGTCGATCGCGCTTGGATTGGCTTATGTGGCGCTGATCGCGCGAATCACCCGCGCGACCATGCTCGACGTACTGGCCGAGGACTACATGCGGACCGCACGCGCCAAGGGCGTGGCGCCGCGCCCGATGCTGCTGAAGCACGCGCTCAAGAACGCCGCCGTACCGATCGTCACCGTGATCGGCATCGGCGTGGCGCTGCTGATCGGCGGCGTGGTGATCACCGAAACCGTCTTCAACATTCCGGGCATAGGTCGGCTGGTGGTCGACGCGATCGCGCGCCGCGATTACCCGATTATCCAGGGCGTCATCATCATGTTCTCGGGCATCTACGTGCTGGTCAACCTGATCGTCGACCTGTCGTACACCCTGCTGGATCCGCGGATACGTTATTGAGATGGCGAGCGTCGTCGAAACGATCGGTTTGCGGCCAGGGTTGAGCGCACGGCTGTGGACCTTCGCGCGGCGCAATCCCACCATCGTCCTCGGCGGCGCGCTGCTTGTCGCGATGGCGGCGATCGCCTTGATCGCGCCACTGATCGCCGGCGATCCGCGGCTGATGACGCCCGCCAACCGGCTGCGGACGCCCTCGGCCGGGCATTGGTTTGGCACCGACAATCTTGGCCGCGACGTCTTCGCGCGCAGCGTGTACGGGGCGCGTATATCGCTGCTGGTCGGACTATCGGTGTCCATCGTGTCGGTCATCGCCGGGCTGGCGATCGGCCTTGCCGCCGGCTATTACCGGCGGATGGACGGCTTCGTCATGCGCATCATGGACGGGCTGATGGCGATTCCGGCCATCTTGCTGGCGATCGCGCTGGTGTCGCTGAACCGGGCCAGCATCTGGATCGTCATCGTCGCGATCGCGATTCCCGAAGTGCCGCGCGTGGTGCGCCTGGTGCGCTCGGTCGTGCTGACGACGCGCGAGCAGCCTTTCATCGAGGCGGCGATCGGCGGCGGCAGCCGCAACCTCAAGATCATCATGCGCCACATCCTGCCCTCGACGATCGCGCCGCTCGTCGTCCAGGCGACATACATCACCGCCTCGGCGATCCTGATCGAAGCCGCGCTGTCGTTCCTCGGCGCGGGCGTGCCGCCGGAGATCCCGACGTGGGGGAATATGATCGCATCGAGCCGTTTGTTCCTCGCCAGCGCGCCGTGGACCATCTTCTTCCCCGGCGCGGCGCTGGCGCTGGTGATATTGGCGGTCAATCTCATGGGCGACGGGCTGCGCGACCGGCTGGATCCCCGCCTGGCGCGGCGAATGTGACGATGGAGGACCCGGCGCTTCTTTCGGTCGAGGGCTTGCGCACGCATTTCTTCACGCTGGATGGCGTGACGCGCGCGGTCGACGGCGTCGATATACGCGTCAAGGCCGGCGAAACCTTGGGCATCGTCGGCGAGTCGGGCTGCGGCAAGAGCGTCACCGCGCTTTCGATCATGCGCTTGCTGCCGCCTAAACTCGGCCGAATCGTCGAGGGCTCGATCCGCTTCGAAGGGCAGGATTTGGCGCGGCTGAGCGAATCGGAAATGCGCGCCATCCGCGGCAATCGCATCGCCATGATCTTTCAGGAGCCGATGACCAGCCTTAATCCAGTGCTCAGCGTCGGCGACCAGATCGCCGAGGCGGTGATGATCCACCAGGACAGGGATCGTGCCGCGGCGATGAGCCGGGCGATCGAGATGCTGCGTCTGGTGCGCATTCCCGACGCCGAGCGTCGCGTGCGCGATTACCCGCATCAGTTTTCCGGGGGGATGCGTCAGCGCGTGATGATCGCCATGGCGTTGAGCTGCAATCCGAAGCTACTGATCGCCGACGAACCAACCACCGCGCTCGACGTCACGATCCAGGCGCAGATCCTCAAGCTGATGCTGGAGCTGAAAGGCGCGTTCGGCGCCGCGGTCATGTTGATCACGCATGACCTGGGCGTGGTCGCCGAGACCTGCCAACGGGTGATCGTGATGTACGCCGGGCGCAAGGTCGAGGAAGCCGAGGTCGCCGAACTGTTCGATCGGCCGCTGCATCCCTATACGCGGGGATTGATGGCCTCGATTCCCCGCCGGCGCGCCGGCAACCGCGTCCGGCGCTTGAAGGAGATTCCCGGAATCGTGCCGTCGCTGCGCGACCCGATTCCCGGCTGCGCTTTCGCCGAGCGATGCGGCTTCGCGACCGAACGCTGCCGGCGCGAACCGCCGCCGCTGGTCGCCAAGGGACCGACCCATCGCGTCGCGTGCTGGGAAGCCGACAGAGTGGCGGCGTCATGAGCATGCCGGAGCCTGTGCTGCGGGTCGAGAATCTGCGCAAGCATTTCCCCGTGCAGCGCGGGATCCTGCGCAAGACCGTGGCGCTGATCCAGGCGGTCGATGACGTATCATTCACGATCAATCCCGGCGAGACTTTGTGCCTGGTCGGCGAATCGGGCTGCGGAAAGTCGACCGTCGGCAAACTCATCCTGCGCTTCATCGAACCGACCGCGGGCCGCGTGGTGCTGAACGGCACCGACGTCACGACGCTGAGCCAGGACGCGATGCGGCGACACCGGCGCAACGCGCAAATGGTCTTCCAGGACCCTTACGCCTCGTTGAACCCGCGGCTGACCGCAGGCACGATCGTCGCCGAGCCATTGGAGAACTTCGAACCGTTGTCGCCAAGCGAGCGCGAAGAGCGCGTCGTCAAAGTGCTGCAGCGCGTCGGCCTGCGGGCCGATTCGATGCGCCGCTATCCGTTCGAGTTTTCCGGCGGTCAGCGCCAGCGGCTAGGCATCGCGCGCGCGCTCGCGGTCAATCCCAGCCTGATCATCGCCGACGAGCCGGTCTCGGCGCTCGACGTCTCGGTGCAGGCGCAAGTGCTGAACCTGTTGATGGACCTGCAGGACGAGTTCGGGCTGACCTATCTTTTCATCTCGCACGATCTGGGCGTCGTCGATCATATCGGGCACCGCATCGCCGTCATGTATCTCGGCCGCATCGTCGAGGTGGCGCCGAAGGAGGAGATGTTCGAGGCGCCGTTGCATCCTTACACCCAGGCGCTGATCGATGCGGCGCCGCTGCCCGATCCACGCACGCGCCGGCAGCGGCTGGTGATCGAGGGCGACGTGCCAAGCCCGATAAACCCGCCGACCGGATGCCGCTTCCATACCCGCTGTCCCTTCGCCTTCAATCGCTGCAGGAGCGAGGAGCCGGCGCTGAACGAAGTGGCGCCCGGTCGCTTCGTCGCTTGCCATCTGCGTGAGGACGGCATGACCGGTCCGCTCGCGCGCCCGGCGTCGGTCGGATAGCTCGCGTCGATATGGAATCGCCGGGCGGTCAGCCGACTTGGCCGTCGACGCGCGGTCCGACCAGAATCGGCAGATAACGCGCCGTGAAGACGGCGAAGCCTCCCGCCCAAAGCCCTCCTGCGAGGCCAATCATCGCGACGTCGACGTGGCCGGGAAACAGCCCAGCGACGACGCGCAGACATGCACCCGCCGTGACCAGCCAATAAGCGATAACCGTCGCCCGATCGGCGACAAGGGTGCGGCCGGTGTGCCCGAGCGACGCACGCGACATGACAGCAAGAATCATCGTGCCCACCGCTCCCGCGCCGAGCGCATGGAACCCGGCTGACGCGGCGACAGGGGCGCCGAGTCCGTGAGCAGCCATGACGGCGAAGCCGACGATGAGCCATGCATAGGCGAGGTGAAGGATCCAGACGAGCGGCGTCCCGAAGCTTCGCCATCCATGCCAACGCGCCAACCGCGCGCAATGTGCGGCTGCGGCTGCAGCGGACACTGCCCCGACGAAAGCCTCGTCGGCGCCGATCGCCTGCGCGATCACGAACCCAGCCGTAGCGGCGATCGCCAAAAGATCGAGACGCGGCGCCGGCTCGATCGCCACCGGCCGTCCTGCCATGCGTAATCCACCGATGGTGAACGCAGGAACGATGCGCCCGCCGATGATCGATATCATCACCAACAGCACGCCCAGCCCCAGTTCGATGCCCCAGCGCGCCGACGCCCAGTCCGCCCCGAGCGCCTCGGCGTGCGTCGCCGCATTGGCCGCCGTCAGGATTACCAGCATCAGCACGAACGCGCCGTTGCGCCGCAGGTTGCGCTTGACGATCCCGGGAGCAATCGATGCCGCCAATGCCGGAAGAAAAGTAAGGTCGACCATCGCGAACGCCAATGCCGCCTCTTCTCCCGATAGCCACGCCATGATCCGTCCGGCAAGCCAAAGCCCGGAAAGCGACGCGAGCCTTGCGCCGCGCACGGGACCCATCGCGGTCCAGTTCGGGACGGCCGTCAGCAGGAAACCCGCCAATGCCGCCGTGCCGAAGCCGAAGACCATCTCGCGGGCGTGCCACTGACTGAACGCCAGTGGCGTCGCCGGTGTCCAAGCGCCGTGCCATGCGCCGATCCAACCGAGGATGCCGATCGCCGCATAGAGCCCGGCGAACAAGAAGAACGGCCGGAATCCATAGTCGAAGAGGGCGAAGCGGTGGCGGACACGCTTACCCATGCTTTCGATTCCGATCATTGCGGCCTCCGCACCGTGCTGGACTTCCGAAGCTTCGCTATTCGCGCAGCATCGACTTGATCGCTACAAGGGCGCGATCGCCGGCGTCGGGCTTCGGAAACGCGATGCCGCGGCGCGCGGCCATCTTACGGCCGAGACGGCGCAGGTCGCCCTCGGTCAATCGCTTGCGCGCGACCGGCAGCACCAGCGCGTTCTCCCAGGCGAGATGGCGTCGCTGCGTCGCGGCGAACGCCCTGGCCGAGGCGACGAATGCGGCATCGACGCGTTCGTTGGGCGCGCTCAGTTGGCTTTCGATACCGGCGATCACGTCCTCGGCCATCTGCTCGTCCCCGGCGTGCTCGGCCGAGAGAACCTCGAATACCGTCTCGATATTGTCGGCGCGGCCGCACCGCTTGCGCATTATGGCTAAGAGATCGCGTTCCTCATCGGCGACATGGTTTGGCAGATCGCGGCGAAGGAACCCGAGGACCGTGCGTGCCACCTCGACCCAGTTCGCTGCCTCGGGCGTCGCCGCCAGCCACTCGATATGGTTCAGCACGACGCGTTGGCGATAGTGGTCGGCGAACAGGAAATCGACCGGCGAGAGCAGGAGTCGAGGATCAATCGTTTCTACAATAGGTTGGCCGGCGACGGGAGACGATGAAATGAGATGACGTACGGGCATCGGCGATGCATTCTCTCGTCCGGCGCTATTGGACCAGCGGTGACGTCGCGCCGGACAACGCGACGCCGCTAATCTCGGCGCCGCCGATCAACAGCTGCATATATTGGTGAACGGCGCGACGCCACGCACGTTCGTGCAGATAGTCGGCGATCCGCGGCTTGGCGATTTCGAACGGCAATTCGCGGCCGCAAATCCGCCGGTCGAGGCGCAGCACGTGCGCGCCATAGCGGGTCATGACCGGCACGGGACATAGTTGTCCTTCCTCGAGATTGAACAGGAACGTCTCGAATTCGGGCGCCGTGTCGCCGCGCGACACCTGCCCCAACCGACCGTCCTGGATTTTCGAACTGCAGGCCGAGCGCGCCCGTGCGAGTTCGCCGAATCGCCGCGGCGCGTCGCGCAGCTCGGCGATCGTCGCCTCGGCGGCGGCTTTGGCGCGCATCCGCGCCTCCTCGTCGTCGGGCGGCGCGGGAAAGAGGATATGCGCCGCTTCGAACAAGTCGCGGCTGCGGAACTTGCCGGGGTTCCTGTCGTAGTACCGGCGGCAGGCCGCCTCGTCGGCCTCGGGCAGCGCGATCGCCCGATCGAGCAGCGCCGCGATCAGTCGCTCTTCGTCGGTCCGTTCGGCCGCGCCGTCGTCCGGCGGCGCGTCATCCGGTTTCAATCCCATCTTCTTGGCCGCCTGGCGTAAAAGCACGCGGATGACGAGCGCCTCGGCCGCCGCCCTCCTTGCGGCTTCGAGGTCGGCCGACGGATGATACTGAACCTCGGCGTCGATCGCCGATTGGGCGATCGCTTCTCCGTTGACGGTGATATTCATCGCCCTGCTCCCTGGCGTGCGGCGCCGTTGCCGGCCCGGCGCACGACTTGATAGCGCCGTCCGATGTACCATACCGGCGCGCTCCAGATGTGAACCAAACGACTGAACGGAAAGACCAGGAACATCGTCAATCCGAGGAAGATGTGCAGCTTGAAGATCCAGTGGACGTCGGCGATTTGCGCGGCGGCGCCGTCCTGGAAGGTGACGATCCGCTGCGCCCAGTCGCCGAGAAGGACCATGTTGTGGCCGTCGATGTGATGCATCGACAGCGGAATGGTCGCCAACCCCAGGATGAGCTGGACGTAGATCAGCAGGAGGATGAAGATGTCCATAGGCGTACTGGTCGCGCGAATCCGCGGATCGTAGAGGCGTCGCCAGACAAGGATCGTCAGGCCGGCGAAACACACCAGACCGAACACGCCGCCAGCCACCATCGCCAAGATTTGCTTGGCCGAGCTCGATAGGCCCAGGGCGTGATAGACCACAGGCGGCGTCAGCAGGCCGAACAGATGCCCGACGAACAGCAACAAAATGCCGACGTGGAAAAGGTTCGAACCCCAGCGCAGCGATTTGGCGCGCAAGAGCTGACTCGATCCGCTACGCCAGGTGTACTGGCCGTGGTCGAAGCGGACGATGCTGCCAACCACGAACACAGCCAACGCGATGTAGGGGTAGAAGCCGAAGACTAGCTGGTGAACGTAGGTCATGGCTTAGCTCTCCTGCTTCGCGGGCGTCGCGATGAAATCGACATTCGCCCACTTGCCGCATGCGGTACCGCAGCTTGACGAAGCTGCGTCGCCGGGACCGAAGGTGACCGGCTCTTCCTCCCACGCGGCATCGAGCGCCGCCGCGTCGTCGGACGCGCCGTCCGAGGCATCGGCGATGCCGGTCAGGCTGGCGATCGCCTCGCGGTCGCCGGTCAGGCGCACGAGCGCATCGAACACCGCGGCGTAGGCGCTTTCCCGCCGCTTCAACCGTATCGCCAGTGCGGCCAGAATGTGCGCCGTCTCGCCCAGCGTCGCGCGCGCCTCCTCCGCCGACACAAGCGACACGAACTCGAGGAACAGCGGCAGGTAATCGGGCAGCTCGCGGGCGGCGATATCGAGCCCGTGCGCGCGATACGCCTCGATCAAATTGACCATCGCCTGTCCGCGGTCACGCGACTCGCCATGCACGTGCTCGAAAAGATGAAGCGAGGTCGAGCGCCCACGGTCGAACAGCGCGACGTACTCTTCCTGCAGCGTCAACGGCTCGACCGTTTCGAGTCGCCGGATAAGCCTCCCGACCCCGGCACGGCTCGCCGCCGGCAAGCGATCTTCGGCAGCCAGTACGGCGCGCATGGCGTCCGCGGCCGCGATCAGCTCTTGGTCGGGATATCCCAGAAGCGCAGAGAGCACTTTATAGGTCCGCATCTCAGCCGCCCCCTGCCAGAGTTTTAGCTTTTGGTTTCTTGGCGCCGAAAAGGCTGAACTCGCTGCTCCCGCCGGAGCACCCATCGCCAAAGCTGAAACCGCAGCTTGCCTTGAGGTCGTAGGCGTTTTCGGCGTATTCGCGATGCGTCGTCGGAATGACGAAGCGGTCTTCGTAATTGGCGATCGCCATGTAGCGGTACATATCCTCGACCTCGCCCTGGCTGAGGCCCACGCGTTCAAGCACTTTGAGGTCGAGCACGCCATCGACATGCTTGGCGCGCATATAAGCCCGCATCGCCAGCATGCGTTCGAGCGCCATGATCACCGGCTGCTCGTCGCCGGCGGTCAGCATGTTGGCGAGGTACTTGACCGGGATGCGCAACGAGCGCACGTCCGGGATGACGCCATTCATGCCGACGCTCCCAGCGTCCGACGCCGCCTGGATCGGCGACAATGGCGGCACGTACCACACCATCGGCAGCGTGCGGTACTCGGGATGGAGCGGGAATGCGACTTTCCACTCGACCGCCATCTTGTATACCGGCGATCGCTGTGCGGCCTCGAGCCACGCCTCGGGCACGCCGTCGGCGCGCGCCTGCTCGATTACCGCCGGATTGTTCGGATCGAGGAACAGGCCAAGCTGGGCGCGATAGAGGTCGGTCTCGGCCTCGGCGCTCGCCGCCTCTTCGATGCGGTCGGCGTCGTAGAGCAGCACGCCGAGATAGCGGATGCGGCCGACGCACGTCTCCGAGCACACGGTCGGCTGGCCGACCTCGATGCGCGGATAGCAAAAGATGCATTTCTCCGCCTTGCCGCTCTGCCAATTGTAATAGATTTTCTTGTAGGGGCAGGCGCTGACGCACATCCGCCAGCCGCGGCACTTGTCCTGGTCGACGAGGACGATGCCGTCCTCTTCGCGCTTGTAGATCGAGCCGGACGGGCACGACGCGACGCACGAGGGATTGAGACAGTGCTCGCACAGCCGCGGCAGATACATGAGGAAGGTGTTCTCGAACTGGCCGTAGATCTCCTTCTGGATATTGTCGAAGTTCTTGTCGCGCGAACGATGCTCGAACTCGCCGCCGAGGATCTCCTCCCAATTCGGCCCCCAGGCGATTTTCTCCATCCGCTGGCCGGTGATCAGCGACACCGGCCGCGCGACGGGAGCCGCTTCGGAAAGCGGCGCCGTTTGCAGGTGTTCGTAGTCGAAGGTGAACGGCTCGTAATAGTCGTCGATCTCGGGTAAGTCGGGGTTGGCGAAGATCTTCGCCAGGACCCGCCACTTGCCGCCGATGCGCGGCGCGATCTTGCCGTTCTTACGGCGGATCCAGCCGCCGTTCCACTTGTCCTGATTTTCCCATTCGCGCGGGTAACCCACGCCGGGCTTGGATTCGACGTTGTTGAACCAGACGTACTCGACGCCCTCGCGCGACGTCCACACGTTCTTGCACGTCACCGAGCAGGTGTGGCAGCCGATGCACTTGTCCAGGTTCAAGACCATGCCGATCTGTGCGCGGATCTTCATTGTTTGGCCTCCTCCATGCGCGGCTCCGCGTGCGGCTGGTCGAGCCAGTCGACGCGTTTCACTTTGCGGACAATGACGAACTCGTCGCGATTGGAGCCGACGGTGCCGTAGTAGTTGAAGCCGTAGCTTTGCTGCGCGTAGCCGCCGATCATATGCGTCGGCTTGGGGCAAGTGCGGGTCACCGAGTTGTGGATTCCGCCGCGCGCTCCCGTCACTTCGCTGCCGGGTACGTTCACGATCTTCTCTTGCGCGTGGTACATCATGATCATGCCTTCGGGCACGCGCTGGCTGACCACCGCGCGCGCCACCAGCGCGCCATTGACGTTGTACGCCTCGACCCAGTCGTTATCGACGGCCCCCATCTTTTTCGCGTCCTTCTCGCTGATCCACACGATCGGGCCGCCGCGCGACAGGGTCAGCATCAGAAGATTGTCGGTGTAGGTGCTGTGGATGCCCCATTTCTGGTGCGGCGTGATGAAATTGAGCACGACCTGCGGATTGCCGTTGTCTTTCTCGGCGATGATCGGCTTCACCGTCTTGGTGTCGATCGGCGGCCTGTAGACGCACAGTGCCTCGCCGAAGGCGCGCATCCACGGGTGATCCTGATAGAGCTGCTGGCGGCCGCTCAGCGTCCGCCAGGGAATCAACTCGTGCACGTTGGTGTAGCCGGCGTTGTAGCTGACGTGCTCGGATTCGAGGCCGCTCCAGGTCGGCGACGAGATGATCTTGCGCGGCTGTGCCTGCAAATCGCGGAAGCGCAGCTTGTCGTCCTCGCGCGCGACCGCGAGATGCGTGTGCTCGCGTCCCGTGGCCTTACCGAGCGCCGCCCAGGCTTTTACCGCGACATGGCCGTTGGTTTCGGGCGCCAGGGTCAGGATGACTTCGGCCGCGTCCATGTCGCTGTCGATGCGCGGCAGGCCCTTGCTTACGCCTTCCTCGGTCACGACATGGTTGAGCTCGGCGAGAAACTTGACCTCCTG
>DATFES010000471.1:0-8026 GCA_035250945.1 Alphaproteobacteria bacterium
TCGAGGGCCAGCGTCGAGAGGTGTCCGGCGGCGATGCGGCTCTGCAGCCAATCGACGCGGAAGCGGGCGATGGACGGCGCGTAAATCAGCACCTCGCTCAGCATCACGAAGGCGACGGTCAGCACCAGAAGACGGGCCGATAGTCCGTATAAACCGCGCGGCAGTCTTGTCGCCTTGGCGATATCGCGCACCATGGGCTGGATCATAGCACTTCTCCGCCCTTCGCTGCGCACGCCGTCGACACCCCTCAGCCGAACCGGGCGAGAAAGCGCACGATCGCGCGCGTGCGCGGCGAGAACAGCTTCGGCGTGAAATACGACCCGGCGGCACGCTTGCTCACTTCCGAAAGCGTCGGATAGGGCGCGATCATCCCGGCGAGATCGCTGAGCTTCACCTTGCCGAGGCAGGCGAGCCCCCACGGCAGGATCAACTCGCCGGCATGCGCGCCGACAATTCCGGCGCCCAGAACTTTGCCGCGCCGCGTGGCGACGACTTTGATCAAGCCCTCGACCGTACGCTGCGCCTGGGCACGATCGTTTTCGTGGAACGGCCAGCGCAGGATGCTCAGATCCTCGCCTTGGCGCTGGCGCGCCGCCTCCTCGGTCAAGCCGACTTGCGCCAGCTCGGGCTCGGTGAAGGTGACCCAGGGAACTGCCCGCCCGTCGACCTTGGCCGGCCAGCGGAACAAGGCGTTCCGGATGACGATTCCGGCGTGATAGTTCGCCATGTGCGTAAACTGGGGACCGCCGGCCGCATCGCCGATCGCGAAGATCTTGGGATTCGAAGTGCGCAAGCGTGCATCGACCTCGACGCCCGCGTTCGAATACTTGACACCCGCCGCCACGAGATCGAGGTCGTTCAGGTTCGGCCGCCGCCCGGCGGCGAGCAGCAAGTGCGAGCCGACGATGCGCCGCTCGCCCTCGCCGGTCTGCACGACCGCGACAATATCGTCGCCGGCGCGTTCGATCGCCGTAATCTTGGCGCCCTCGACCAGCGCGACGCCGTCGCCGATCAGTCGCCGGCGGACGAAATCGACGAGTTCCGGATCGTCCTTGGGCATGATGCTCGCCATTTCGAGCACCGTTACGTCGGCGCCGAGACGGCGATGCGCCTGCGCCAGCTCGCAGCCGATCGGACCGCCGCCGACCACGATCATATGGCGCGGCCGTTCGTCGAGGTCGAACACCGTCTCGTTGGTGAGATACGGCACGGCTTCGAGCCCGGGGATCGGCGGCACGGCGGGCGCCGAGCCGGTGGCGATCACGAAGCGCCGCGCCTTGACGCGCACCCCGTCCGCTTCGATCTCGTCGGCGGCGACGAACCGCGCCGAAGCCTCGATCACCCGTACGCCGAGGCCGGTGAAGCGCTCGACCGAATCGGTGGGCGCGATCGCCGCGATCACGGCGCGCACATGATCGCGCAACGCGCGATAATCGACGGTGGGCGTCGCGCCGTTGACCCCGAATCGCCGGCCGCGGCGCATCGCTTCGGCGTGCTCGGCCGCGGCGATCACCGACTTCGACGGCACGCAGCCGAAATTCAGACAGTCGCCGCCCATCTTGTGCCGCTCGCAAAGTACGACGCTGGCGCCGAGCTGCGAAGCGCCGGCGGCGACCGACAGGCCGGCCGAACCGCCGCCGATGACGCAGATATCGACCGTGAGACGTTCCATCCCGTGCTCCGTCGTCCGACGTTCGGCCCGCCTTCAGGCGCGGCGCGCCTGAAAACGGCGATAGGCGACCGGCGCCAGCGCCAACACCGCCAGCCCGATCAGCGGCAACAGCACCGGCGCCGAGAAGATGACGCCGAGATCGGGCTCGCCGCCGGCATCGAATACCGCGCCGAGTCCGGCGCCGACGCTGGCGTAAACGAAGGTCCCCGGCATGATGCCAAAGAACGTCGCCGCGACATATGTCGGAAGCGCGACGCCGAGGAACGCCGGCACGAGATTGACCAGGAAAAAGGGGAAAATCGGGATCAATCGCAAGACGAGGAGATAGCTGAGCGCATCGCGGCGAAAGCCCTCCTCCATGCGGTCGATCGCCGAGCCGGCGCGCGCCCGCAATGCGTCGCCGAACGCCGTCCGGGCGGCGAGAAAGACTGCAATCGCGCCGATCGTCGCTCCGGTCACCGCGTAGATCCCGCCCCACAGCGTCCCAAACACGAAGCCGCCGGCAAGCGTTAGGATAGTCGCCCCCGGCAGCGAAAATGCGACAACCGCGATGTAGGCGCCGATGAAGACGACCGGCGCGAGGGGTCCGAGCCGCGCCACCCAATCGAGCAGCGCCGTCCGCTGCTCCGCCAGGGTCGAAAAGCTGGCGTAACGGTGCAGCCCGAGCGCGAAGAAAACGACCAGTCCTGCCCCGAGCAGCAATATCGGCAAGAAACGCAGTGCTTTCGAGGATTTAACGGATGGCTCAGGCATTGGCTTGGGAGCGCTGCTCATCGATGCGCAGGGCAAGGCGGCGGGCCGGCCGAGTGACTGTACCGTGACCGGCCGAATACCGGCAATCATTTGACTGTGAATGGATTTTGGCCGCGGTTGACTTCGCCGGGACCCCCCTTTATAAGCCGGTTCCTGTTTTCGCCGCCCGGCACAATCGGACGCCGTTTCCGGAGACCGCTCGTGAAGCGCACGTATCAGCCCAGCAAGCTTGTTCGCAAGCGCCGGCACGGCTTCCGCGCACGCATGGCGACGGTGGGCGGGCGCAAAGTCCTGGCCAACCGTCGGGCGAAGGGCCGCAAGCGCCTGTCGGCCTAGTATCAACTTTCGCTGGGTGTGCGGGTTACCGCCAACACAGTGACGGAGCGGCGAAAGTTGGTGTCAGATCACGATGCCCGTATTCGTCGTCGCTGTTTCGCGTCGATTACGCGGATCGGCGAAGACCAAAACCAAGCCGACGAGGCGTACGTCCCATGACCGTGTCGCTCGGGCGTCTGACGCGACGGCCCGATTTTCTTCGGGTCGCGGAAGGGCGGCTCAAATTCGCCGCCAAAGGCGTCGTCGTGCAGGCCCGCCGGGCGCCGGCGGGAAGCGCTACAGAGTGCGTTCGCCTTGGCTTCACGGCGACGCGCAAGATCGGCGGCGCGGTCGAGCGCAATCGCGCCCGCCGTCGCCTGCGCGAAGCCGCCCGCATGGTGATGCCGGAGGCCGGCCGACCGGGCTGGGATTACGTGCTCGTTGCGCGGGCGGACACCCTCTCCCGTCCCTTCGCGCAACTCGCCGACGATTTACGAACCGCGGCGATCGCCGTCGCGCGAATGACGAACAAGGGGCACGCACAATGAGCCTGGCACGCGCCGCGTCGACGGCGATCGGCATCGCCATGCGCGCGGCGATCCGCGTCCATCAATGGACCTTGGCGCCAGTACTCGGCAACAACTGCCGCTTCGCGCCGAGCTGCTCGGAATACGCGCGCGAGGCAATCGCCGTTTACGGTCCGCTGACGGGCGTCGCGCTGGGCTTGCGTCGGATTTTGCGCTGCAACCCATGGGGCGGCGCCGGATGGGACCCCGTTCCCCCGACGCGCGGGGCGCCGCGCGACCATGCCGCGCACGGCCGCGAATGTCGTCCATCCGCGTGATCTCGCGACGTTCGCCTTTCGCGCCGTCGAGCGATTCGATGCCGAGCGCCACGACATGATGCTCGACCAGCGCAATCTCATCATCGCTATCGTGCTGTCGATCGCGATCGTGCTGGGGTTCGAGTTCCTCTATAACGCGCCGCGGCTGGAGAAGCAGCGCGCTCTCGAAGCCGAGCGCGCCAAGAGCCAGGCGACGACGCAGGCCATCCCGGCGCCCGGCGCGCCGACGCCCGCGCAACCGGCTCCCCCAGGCACGCCGGCGGTCGGACCGGCGACGGCTGTTCCGGTCGAGAGCCCGCGGGTGCAGATCGATACCCCCGATGTCTCGGGCTCGATCGCGCTGGTCGGCGCGCGGATCGACGATCTATTGCTGCGCAACTATCGCGAAACCACCGACCGTGGCAGTCCGCCGATCAGGTTACTCGTCAAGATCGGGACGGCGAGTCCGTATTTCGTCGAGCACGGCTGGGTTTCGACGACACAAGGCGTTGTCCTGCCGGGCCCTGCGACGCGCTGGACCGCCGATCGCGACGTGCTGCGCCCGGGCCAGCCGGTGACGCTCGCTTGGGACAATGGACAAGGCCTGCGCTTCGAGCGCCGCTACGAGATCGAGGGCGAGTTCCTGTTCCGCGTTACGCAGAAGGTGAGCAACACCGGGACCATGGCGGTCGACCTGCTGCCATACGCCTTGATTTCGCGCACCGACACCCCGCCGACGCTCGGCTTCTTCATCCTTCACGAGGGGCCGATCGCGGTCATCAGCAACACGCTGCGGGAGCCCAATTACAGCGACCTTCAATCGGGCAAGCCGATCGAGGAGAAATCGACGGGTGGCTGGGCAGGCTTCTCCGACAAGTACTGGCTCACGGCGGTGATGCCTGAGCCCCAGACCGAGGTAAAGATCCGCTTTGCCCACTCGCTCGCGGACGGCAGGGACAAGTACCAGGCCGATTTCCTCGGCCAGACGCGAACCGTGGCGCCAGGAGCGGCGATCGAGCACGCGAGCCGCGTCTTCGGCGGCGCCAAGGAAGTACGGCTGCTCGACCGGTACGCCGACCAGTTCGGCATCGACCGTTTCGATCTTGCGGTCGATTTCGGCTGGTTCTATTTCCTCACCAAACCGATCTTCCTGCTGCTCGATTTCTTCTTCCGCCTGCTCGGTAATTTTGGCCTCGCCATCCTGCTGTTGACGGTGCTGATCAAGCTGCTGTTCTTCCCGCTGGCCAACAAATCGTACCGGGCGATGAACAAGATGAAGCTGCTGCAGCCCGAGATGGAGAAGCTGCGCGAGCGCTACGGCGAGGACCGACAGCGCATGTCGCAGGAGATGATGGCGCTTTACAAGCGCGTCGGCGCCAATCCGATGGCCGGGTGCCTGCCGATCGTCATCCAGATCCCAGTCTTCTTCGCCCTCTATAAGGTGCTCTTCGTCACCATCGAGATGCGCCACGCGCCGTTCTACGGCTGGATCCGCGACCTTTCGGCGTCCGACCCGACGTCGATCTTCAATCTGTTCGGCTTGTTGCCGTGGGGACCGCCGGAGCTTTATCTGCTCGGCGGATCGATCGGCGCCTGGCCGATCATCATGGGCGTGACGATGTTCTTGCAGCAGAAGATGAGCCCGCAGCCGCCGGACCCGATGCAGGCGAAGATCTTCCTCGCGCTGCCGTTCGTATTCACCATCATGCTGGCGCCGTTCCCTGCCGGTCTTGTGATCTATTGGGCGTGGAACAACGTCCTGTCGGTGTTGCAGCAATGGGTGATCTTAAAGCGGATGGGCCAAACGCCCGCTGGCGGCGCGAAAACCGGCGGCGGCGCCAAACCCGTCAAGTGACGGCGCACGACCCCGCCGCCCGATCGCCCGTCGAGCAAAGCCAGATCGATTTCGACGTCGAAGCGGTCGAGCGCGCACGCAGGCTTTTCGCCGGCCCCTGCGACTTCGTCGCCGGCGCGACGCGGCCTGACGCCCTGCCCCCGCAAGCGGCGCCCGAAATCGCCTTCGCCGGCCGCTCGAATGTCGGCAAGTCGAGCCTGCTCAACGCGCTCACCGGACGCACGAGCCTGGCTCGCATCTCGAAAACGCCCGGGCGCACGCAGCAGATCAACTTTTTCGATCTCGGCGGCAAGTTGATGCTGGTCGACCTTCCCGGTTACGGCTATGCGCGGGTCGCCAAGAAGACCGCCGCCGAATGGGGGGCCCTGATCCGCCGTTATCTGCGCCGCCGCGCCGGCCTGCGCCGCGTATTGGTGCTGATCGATGCGCGCCACGGCGTCAAGGACGTCGATCGCGCGATCTTCGCCCTGCTCGACGGGGCAGCGGTCAGCTACCAGGCGGTCCTGACGAAGGTCGATCAAGCCGCGCCTGGCGCGCTCGAGCGCGTTCGCGCCGCGACCACGGCCGAACTCGCCGGGCATGGCGCCGCGCACCCGCGCATCTCGGCGACCAGCGCCGTCACGGGCGACGGCATTCCCGGGTTGCGGGCAGAACTGGCGGCGCTAGCCGCCATGAGCTAAATTCCCGCCGCCAGCCGCCCGGCGCTTCCCGCCCTCGACGGATTCCCAGCCGACATGGATAAGAGCAACGAGAAGAAGCCTGACGATGCGGATTTCAGCGCCCGCACGCTGTCCGAGGCATTGCCGTACATGCGGCGCTTCGCCGGCAAGACGATCGTCGTCAAGTACGGCGGACACGCCATGGGCGACGAACAGGTGGCGCACGATTTCGCGCGCGACATCGTCTTGCTGAAGCAGGTCGGCATAAATCCGATCGTCGTGCACGGCGGCGGTCCGCAGATCGGCAAGATGCTGGAGCGGCTCAAGATCAAGAGCCAGTTCGTCGACGGCTTGCGCGTCACCGACGGTGACACCGTGCAGATCGTCGAAATGGTTCTGTCCGGCTCGATCAACAAGGAAATCGCCGCGGCGATCAATCACGCGGGCGGCCTTGCCGTCGGCCTTTCCGGCAAGGACGCCAATCTGATTGTCGCGCGCAAGCTCACGCGCACCAAACGCGACCCGGATTCGAACATCGAGAGGGTGCTCGACCTCGGCTTCGTCGGCGAGCCGGTCGGCGTCAATCCGAAAATCCTCGACGCCTTCGCCAAATCCGACATCATCCCGGTTATCGCGCCGATCGGCGTCGGCCGCGATGGCGAGACGTACAACATCAACGCCGACACCGTCGCCGGCGCCGTCGCCGCCGCGGCGCGCGCGACGCGACTCCTCTTGCTCACCGACGTGCGCGGCGTGCTCGGCAAGAACAAGCAGCTGATCGCCAATCTGTCGGTCGAGGAGGCGCGCCGGCTGATCGCCGACGGCATCGTCAGCGGCGGCATGATTCCGAAGGTCGAGACCTGCCTCGACGCCGTCGTCAACGGCGTCGAAGGCGCGGTGATCCTCGACGGCCGGGTGTCGCACGCCATTCTGCTCGAGATCTTCACCGAGCGTGGCATCGGTACGTTGATCGGCCGTGCCCACTGATCCGCGATGCGGTTAGGAGAGCGATGACCCACGCCGAAATGCAAGCGACGATCGACGCCGCCTGGGAAGGCCGCGACCAGCTTGGCATATCGACGAAGGGCGAAATCCGCGACGCGGTGGAGGCGGCGCTCGAGGCGCTCGATTCCGGCACGGCGCGCGTCGCCGACAAGACCGTCGGCAAGTGGCGGGTGCACCAATGGCTCAAGAAGGCGGTCCTGTTGTCGTTCCGCCTCTACGATTCGGCGCCCATGCCGGGCGGCCCCGTCGATCCGTTGCGTGGCCCCTCGGCGTGGTTCGACAAGGTGCCGTCGAAATTCGCCGGCTGGGGCGACAACCGGTTTAGAGCGGCCGGCTTCCGCGCCGTCCCAGGCGCGGTCGTCCGCCGTTCGGCATACATCGCTCCGAACGTCATCTTGATGCCGTCCTTCGTCAATGTCGGCGCCTATGTCGATTCTGGGACGATGATCGACACCTGGGCCACCGTCGGCTCGTGCGCCCAGATCGGCAAGAATTGCCACATCTCGGGCGGCGCCGGCATCGGCGGCGTGCTCGAGCCGCTGCAGGCCGATCCGGTCATAATCGAGGACGACTGCTTCATCGGCGCGCGCAGCGAGGTCGCCGAAGGAGTCATCGTCGAGACAGGCGCGGTTCTGTCGATGGGCGTTTATATCGGCGCGTCGACCCGCATCGTCGAGCGGACGACCGGCGAGGTCATCTACGGCCGGGTCCCCGCTTACTCCGTCGTCGTCCCGGGCAATATGCCGGGAAAGCCGCTTGCCGACGGCGGCCCGGGCCCGTCGACCTACTGCGCCGTCATCGTTAAGCGCGTCGACGCCAAGACGCGGGCCAAGACCTCGATCAACGAACTGCTGCGAAGTTAGGCCGGCGGTCGATGAGCCCCATCGACCCGATCGAGCTCGCGCGCACGCTTGTCCGCTGCCCCAGCGTCACGCCGAAAGACG
>DATFES010000489.1:0-2323 GCA_035250945.1 Alphaproteobacteria bacterium
CTGCCCCTTGCGCACGCGCTCGCCGTCGCCGACGACGATCTCCGAAAGGTGCGCGAAGACCGACGTGAGGCCATGGCCGTGATCGAGCATCAGCGTCTTGCCGGTGAAGAACATCGCCTCGTCGGTGAGCGAAACGATCGCATCGGCGGGTGCTGCGACCGGCGTGCCCGAGGGCGCGGCGATGTCGACGCCGAAATGCGGTTGCCGCGGCTGGCCGTTCAGAATGCGTTGGCTGCCATAGACTCCCGAAATCGCGCCGGCGGCTGGCCACGCGAAACCCGAGGCGAAGAGCGCCTCGGTGGTGTCGCGCCGACGTGCGGCGGCGATCCGCGCCGAATCGCGCTTGATGCGTTCGAGATCTGCGGGCGAAGGCGTGACCAGGCGCTCCGGCAGTCCGTCGATTCGTTGAATGTCGTAGGTGCGCGGCGCGACATCGAGGGTTCGCCGCTCCTGCGTGCCATCCGGCCAAATCACCGCGAGCATGGCGGTCGCGCCCGCCTCGCGGCCGAAGCCGATCAAGAACTTTCCATCGGGTGCGACGCGGACGGCGCGCCCGTCGATGGCGACGCGGGCGCCTGGCGCCGCGTGCCCGACGATCAAACCGCCTTGGATCGACCGACCGTCAAGGCGAAGCTCCGCTCCGTTTACGCCGCTGGCCGCTGCCACCAGCGCCGCGGCAAGAATCGCCGTCGTCGCACGAATCATAGCAAGCTGCCCTGCGACCCCGGCGGTTTGCTGCGTCTCGGGCGCGTTTCCTTGGCCGGCCGCGCCGCCTCGGCCTCGACGCGCACGCCAATCTCGCCATCGCCAAACCGCAGGGCCAGCTCGCGCTCGCGGCGCGCCGTCGCAGCGCTGGTCACCGCGCGCCCGTCCGGATCGTGGACGAGAACGAAGCCGCGCTCCAGCACGCGCTGATAGGAAAAGCTCTCGAGAAGCTGCGCCAGCCGCGTCGCGTCGCGTCCGCGGTCGGTGAGGCCGCGACGCATGGCGCGCTGGGCCCGTTCCTGAAATTCGCGCGTCCGCTCGAGCCCCTGCGCGATCGTACGCAGAGCGCCCAGGCGCGACGCGGCCAGCCGCGCCGCCAGGTCCGCCGCGCGCTGGCGGGCGCGATCGACAACGATGCGCGGATGGGGTAGACGCGCGCCAAGCTCGGCGATCAGCGCGATGCGGCGGTGCAGGAGATTGGCGAAGGCAAGCCGGAGCCGCTCGCCGCGCTCGTCGAGGCGCTGCGCGCGCTCCTCGATCACGCGGCGGGGATCGCCCAGGGCCCGCGCCAGCCCTTCGAGGCGCGCGCGCCCCTCGGTGACGCGGCGCTGCAGCGCGTTGACCAGCCGCCGCGCATCTTTCAGCAGATCGGCGAGCAGCTCGGCGCGCACTGGCACCGCCATCTCGGCGGCGGCGGTGGGCGTCGGCGCGCGTACGCTGGCTGCGAAATCGATCAGCGTCGTATCCGTTTCATGCCCGACCGCCGAGATAAGCGGAATGTCGCTCGCCGCTGCGGCGCGCACGACGATCTCCTCGTTGAACGCCATCAGGTCCTCGAGGCTGCCGCCGCCGCGCGCGACGATCAGGACGTCCGGGCGCGGCACCTTGCCGCCGGGCGCCAACATGTTGAATCCAGCGATGGCGGCGGCGATCTGCTCGGCCGCCCCTTCGCCCTGCACCGCGACCGGCCACAGCAGCACGCGACGCGGAAAGCGATCGTTGAGGCGGTGCAGGATGTCGCGAATCACCGCGCCGGTCGGCGAGGTGACGACGCCGATCACCTCGGGCAAGCGCGGCAGCTTTTTCTTGCGCGCCAGATCGAACAGGCCCTCGGCGGCGAGCTTCTTCTTGCGGTCCTCGATCAACTTGAGGAGCGCACCCTCACCGGCGAGCTCCATGCGGTCGACGACGAGCTGATAACTCGACTTGCCGGGGTAGGTCGTCAGCCGGCCGGTGCAGACGACCTCCATTCCTTCCTCGGGGCGCATGCCGAGCCGCGCCAGCGTTCCCTTCCAGATGACCGCGTCGAGCACCGCGTTCTCGTCCTTGAGCCGCAAGTAGCAATGGCCCGAGCCGGGAATCGTCGGCCGCGAAACCTCGCCGCGCACCCTGACCCAGCCGAAATTGTCCTCGACCGTGCGCTTCACGGCGGCGGAGATCTCGCTCACCGTGTATTCGGGAAGGTTGGCCCTGAGGGCCGGTTCGGGCGCGGAATTTTCGCTCATGGCGTCGCTCGCCGATATGATACAAGCCGTTTTCCCGCGTCGATAGGTCTTACGGACAGCCCATGCGAATTCTCGTCGTCGGCTCGGGCGGCCGCGAGCACGCGTTGTGCTGG
>DATFES010000289.1:0-7646 GCA_035250945.1 Alphaproteobacteria bacterium
GGCCAAGGTGGGCGATGCATAGCCCGCCGGTTTCAAAGATGAAGATGGAATTGCCGTTGTAACGCACGCCGCCCGCTTCGCGGACATTCGTCGGCACGTTGCGTACGAAGACATCGCGGTATTGCACGGCGTATTCCGCGCGCTCATCGCTCCGGTCCCAGCCGCGCAGCACGAAGCGAATCTGCGGCTCGGCAAAGTCGGTGAAATGCGTCGTATGGGCATTGTTCATCGTCACGATATCGGGGATCACCTGTGGGCGGAGATAGTCGTTGTAGTCGGTGGCGACCCGGACACCCTCGGCGGACTCGATCAAAAACGTCGCATGGCCGACGAAGGTCAAACCGACCTGACCGGGGAGAATCGCCGCCGTTCCAAGGCGCGCCGCAATCGGGCGCAGCTCGGCGACATTGCGCAAGCACGCGGCGTCGGCCGGCTCCCATGGGGCGAAAATCGCCGCACCGATGAGACCGATCAGGACCGCGACCCGGCCTGGACCGCCGGAAAGCCCGAACCTCACGCACACTCCCGTCAATTGACGTTTCGATGCGCCCGAACGTCCGGCATGACGCTAGCACAGGCGGACCGCTGGCGGCGATGCTAGTCGCGGGCCGCTGTCTCGGTCGCGACTGGCAACGGCTGCCCGCGTTCGGCGCCCGAGGGTAGGGGCCGGGCGGGATCGTTGCGCAGCGACTCGATCCACGCGACCACGTCGCGATGGACGATCTCCGCGTTCAGGTCGCGCAGAAGCATGTGATACCCGTTGCGATACTCGGCCACTCGTCTTGCGCCGCGGCTCGCCGGCGGCAATCGGCGCAACATCAAGTCGGTCGGTTCGTCGGGCACCAGATCGTCGCGCGCGCCGAGCAGGATCAACGCCGGACGCTCAAGCTTGGCCGCCGCCCCCAATGCGTCGTCCATCAGGTTCACCAAGCCCCACACGGCATCGATGCGAGTGTCCTTGATGACCAGCGGATCGCGCGCGAGCGCGCGCAGCGCCTCCTTGTTGTCGGTCGGCGTGATGCCGGTATTGCGGGGATAGCCCGCGAGCCACGGCACGGTATGCGCGAAGACCCACAGTCCGGCGCGAGCGAATACGTTGAGAGTTTCGCGTCCGCGCACGGCCGGGGCCACGAGGATCGCGCCGTCGACGTGGCGAATCTTGCCGCGCGCCGACGCCACCATTACGACCGCGCCGCCCATGCTCTCGCCGAGAACATAGAGCGGCACACCCGGGTGTCGGGCGGCGATCAATACCGTCGCCGTTTCGAGGTCGGCGACGAGCGATTCGGTGCCCGGCCAGATTCCGCGATGCGGCGAGGCGCCGAAGCCGCGCTGATCGTAGGCGTAAAGCGCAACGCCCTCCTTGACCCAGGCGGCGCCGGGGAGCGCGAAGGATTTGCCGGTTTCGTTGAATCCGTGGAGCGCCAGCACCACCGCACTGGGCTGGCCCTCGGGCTGCCAGCGATGTAGCGCAAGCTCGGCGCCGTCTTGCATGATCAGCGCCGTCTCCTGGACCCGCGGCGCGAGTACGGGCGGGCCGGCCGGGATGACCGTCGGCGCACAAGCGGCGAGGGCAGCCGCCAAGAAAATTACAACCGGCAGGTCAACTCGGCGATGGCGCATGGTCGACGTATAGCGTAACAAGATTAACCAACCGAGTATGCATGCATATGCCTGGGAACACGGTCCGCCTACCATCGACAGGCGATCGTCGTCAATGTCCGCGCGGCGGTCATGGTTGGTGGATCGCCGGGGCCCGGTTATGGTGGCGGATCGACACACGATCGACGGCGGATTGACATGCGAAGAGTCTGGTTGGCGCTCATTGGATCGTCGATGCTGGCGGCTACGGCGCATGCCGAGAGCATCGAGGTCAACATTCCGGTGCTCGTGCCGCTCACCGGTTTCCTGTCGCTCGAAGGTAATAGCCAGCGCAACGGCGCGCTGCTCGCGCTTGCGGATCCGCCGAAAGGCATCGCCGTTCGCTTCGATGTGGCCGACACGGGCGCATCGCCGGAGGTGGCCGTCAACGCGCTCGAACGCGCACTGGGCGGCGGCCAGGTCAGCGCCGTGGTCGCCTCGATGTTGGGAACGCAAATGCTGGCCATGCTGCCGCTCGCACGCGAGCGTCGCGTGCCGCTCCTGACCGTATCCGGCACTGCCCAAATCACCGAACTCGGCAATCCCTATGTGTTCCGATTTTTCCCTGGCGACGAAGTGACCAAGACGGCGCATGTCCGCTACGCCGTGGAAGAACTCGGCAGGCGAAGGCCGGCGATCGTCTACCAGACCACGGCCTATGGGCAAAGCGGCCGCCGGCATATCGTCGAGAACCTCGCCCGTCTCGGCGTATCCCCGGTGTTCGAGCAAGGAATCGACGTCCAGATCCGCGACATGTCGACGATCTTGAGCAAGGCGCGGGCGACCGATCCCGACGTGATACTGCTGCATCTTCATTCTGCGCCGACGGCGTTGTTTGTGCGGCAAGCCGCGGCGATGAACCTCGACGCGCCGATCGTCGCCGGATCGGCGATGCATCAGCCGCCGACGGCGGCGTTGCTAGAGCCAGCGGAGCTCAAGAACGTGTGCGCCGAGGCGAATGCGTCGCCGGTTTCCGGCGGATCGCCCGAGCTCGATCGGTTCCTGGCCGATTATCGCGCCACGTTCGGAGGCGAGCCGGACGGCTTCGCCTTGGCGCAGTATGACGCCGTGCGGATGACGTTCGCCGCCGTCGAGGCGGGCGCACGGGGCGCGGACGAGCTCGCGGCGGCCCTGTCGCGTATGACCTACGATGGCTTGGCGATGCGTTATCGCTCCGACGGAAAGGGCAATATGGCGCATAGCGCGGTCATCATGTGCTATGACGGCGCGAGCCGCGTCCCGCGGATCGTCAAGCGCTACGAAAATTTGACCGGCGCGCTCGCCAACTAGCGAGCTTCGAGATCGAGCGTCGCATGCTTGTCGCACAGCTCTTGGTGAACGGGATCGCCTTGGGCGCCGCCTATGCGCTTTGCACGCTTGGATTTGTTCTCGTTCTGAACGCGACGGGCGCCGTCAACTTCGCCCAAGGCGACATGGTGACGGCTGGCGGGCTGACGAGCGTCGCGATCGCATCGGTGCTGCCGTTACCGGCGATCGTATTGATGCCGGCGGTGGTGGTTGCGGTCGGCGCGCTTGGCGTGATTGCGGCCTCGATCGCATATTTGCCGCTCAAGAATCGGCCGACAGTTGCCGTCTTTATCAGCACCATCGCGCTTGGCGTAATTCTACAGAACACGATGCTGGCCGCCGCGGGGCCGGCGCCCCACGCGGCGCCGCCGCTGATCTCGACGCGGCTGGTTCGGCTTTACGGCGTTGCCCTGCCGCTTCAATCCCTGGCGGTCATTTGCTTCGCCGTTGTGGTCGGCGCCGGATTGTTCGTCTTGCTTTATCGGACCAGACTCGGCCAGAAAATGCGCGCCACGGCGCAAGACCGCACGATGGCCGCCGCACTCGGCGTCGACGTCGTCCGTATCATCATACTCACCTTTGCGCTCGCCGCGGCCCTCGGCGGCGCCGCCGGCGTGCTGCTGGCGAACACGTTCTTCGTCACTCCGTTTGACGGCGGGAACTACATCCTCAAGGCGTACATCGCAGCGACGATCGGCGGCTGGGGCAGCATCGCCGGCGCGGTGGCGGGAGCGCTGCTGATCGCTCTTTTCGAAGTGCTGTTTCCAGCTTTGCCGCTGATCGCCCCGAGCCTTGCGCGATTGCCCGCGGCAGCGGAGATCTTTTCGCAAACTTCCGCGGCGATCGCGCTCTACGTGGCACTACTCGCTATTCTCATGCTTCGCCCGCAAGGATTGTTCGGCGACCTGGCGCGTCGGCGCGCATGAGCGCGGTATCGCTGCGCCGCGCGGTGACGCCGCTTGGCCTCGGCGCGGGCATCCTTTTTGCGTGGCCTTTCGTGTTCTCCTCGGTCTACGACCATCGCGTCTTCGCGCTTGCCGGTATCTACGCTTTGCTGACGATCGGCTACCAGTTCATTTTCGGACATGCGGGAGCGCTCGCGCTCACCCAGGGCGCGTTCTTCGGCATCGGCGCGTATGCCGCGGCGATCTTGGGCGTCCGATTCGGTTGGAGCCTCGAACTGACGGCGATTTCCGCGATTTTGTTGACGGTTACGGTAGCGTCGATCGTCGCGTTGCCGGTGCTTCGTCTGGAGTCGCATTACTTCGCATTGGCGACCCTCGGCGTCAGCCAGGTGGCGTGGCTTATCGCGATCAATTGGGAGAGTCTCACCGGAGGCGCCAACGGTCTCGCCGGCATCCCGGGGCTGTCGATCGCCGGGCTATCGGCGGCGCAGGGCTTGAAGATGACGGCCCTGGTGTGGGGCTTTGTCGTCATTGGCGGCGCCGTCGGATGGCAGGTGACCCGTGGTCTTTACGGACAGGCCCTGCGCCTGCTGCGCGCCGACGATATCGCCGCAGCGGCTTGCGGCATCGATGGGCCGCGGTTGCGCTTGGTTTGCTTTCTGCTGAGCGCCGGCTACGGCGGCCTGGCCGGCGCGCTTTATGCTCACGCGCTGCGCGTCGTTTCGACCGAGACGCTCGAATTTCATGTCATGGTCGCGTGTCTCGCCATGGCGGTGATCGGCGGACGGGCGCGCGTTGCCGGGGCCGTGATTGGTGCGGTGCTGCTCGTTCACCTACCCGAATGGCTACGCGACCTCGACGGCTACTACCTTATCGCTTACGGCGTGCTGCTGTTGGCGATGATCGTGTTGGCGCCCGACGGGTTGATTGGCTTGGTCGAGCGAGGATGGTCGCGGGTTCTGCCATCGCTACCGCCCACGCCGCCGGCGCCAGTTCCGATGCCGGAGCGCGCGCGCGAGCGACGCGACGTACCGGCGCTCGCCGTCGTCGACGTCAGTAAACGGTTCGGCGGGGTTAATGCGGTCGCCGGAGTCTCATTGGACGTCAAAGCGGGGGAGATCCTCGGTCTGATCGGGCCGAATGGTTCGGGAAAAACGACGTTGCTCAACATCGTCTCCGGGCTCGAGGCGCCGGATCGCGGGCGGATCGCGATCGGCGGCAACGAAGTCGACAACCTGGCCGCATTCCGCTTGGCGCGCTCGGGCGTCGCTCGAGCCTTTCAAACTCCGCGCCTGGTCGAGGATATGTCGACGCTCGATAACGTGGCGACGGCGCGTGCGTGGCGGCTGACGGGCGGCCTTCTGAGCGCGCTCTCGCTGCGCCACGTCGCGCATGCAAACGAGCGTGCCCGAGGCGAAGCCTTCGGTTTGCTCGAATCGCTGGGGATTGCCCAACATTCGGCGCGGCCATGCGGCGAATTGCCGATCGCCGTGCGTCGGCGCATCGAGATCGCGCGGGCGCTTGCGCTCGAGCCGTTCCTGCTGCTGCTCGACGAGCCCGCGGCGGGGCTCGCTGCCGAGGAGCGCGACGACCTGGCGCGGCGGCTCGTCGCGTTGGCGCGCGCTGGGCGGGCATTGCTGATCGTCGAACATGACATGAGCTTTCTTCTGCCGATCGCCGATCGCGTCGCCTGCCTCGAGGAGGGGCGCGTGATCGCCCTGGGCCCGCCCGACATGGTCGCCCGTCATCCAGCCGTGATTGCAGCGTATCTTGGCGCCACGCGCGCGGGAGGGGCCGTTTGAGCCGGCCGGTGCTCGAGATACGCGATCTTATCGTTCGCCACGGCGGCGCGACGGCGCTTCACGGCGTCTCGCTCGCGGTGAGGCAAGGTGAGATCGCCGCGCTCGTCGGCGCCAATGGCGCCGGAAAATCGACTTTGCTGCGCGCCGTCATCGGACTCGAAGCAATCGCATCGGGGGAGATTATCTTCGAGGGAACGCGCATCGAAGCGCTGCAACCGCACCGCCGCGCCGCGCTTGGCATCGGCTATTCGCCGGAAGGACGGCGGGTGTTTCCAGGCATGACGGTGCGCGAAAATCTCGAGGTTGCGAGCGACGCCGGATGGCGCGAGACCCTTCAGCGCGTCGAGGCGATGCTCGAGTTGTTTCCCCGCCTCAGGGAGAAGATCGATTCGGCGGGCTGGACATTATCCGGCGGTCAACAACAGATGCTATCGCTCGCCCGCGCGCTGATGCGCCGTCCGCGTCTCTTGCTGTTGGACGAGCCGTCGCTGGGCCTATCGCCGATGGTCCTGGACGACGTTTATGCCGGCATCACGCGCGCCGCCGGCTCAGGCGTTGCGGTTCTTCTCGCCGAGCAGGCGGTGGCGCGGGCGCTCGCAACGGCGACAGCCGGCCACCTGATGCGTCTCGGCAGGATCGTCGCCAGCGGCGCCGCCGCCGAACTAGCGAAGGAGCCGCAGCTTCGTGCCGCCTACGTCGGCGCGTGAGCGTGCTCGCCGGTCAGGGCGTCCGGCAGGCGGCGAGATTGCTGCAGGTTTCAGCCAGCTCGATGATCAGCGGAACATAGGCGATGTCGACGATCAAACGCAGCGGCAGCGCGGTTCCGTCGGCGGTGAATTGCAGGCGTGCCTCGCGCGCGATGTCGTCTTCGTCGTCGCGTTCGAGCTTGGCGATCGCGACGGGTTTCAGGAGGATCGAGATATCGATCGTCGAGGCGCGTCGGCCGGCGACGACGGCGGCGCCGAAACCCAGTACTGTTCCCTCGGCATCGAAACGGCGCTTACCGTCGAATACCGGAATGCGAAAACGCGATCCTTGGACGAGCCCGCCTGCGCGTATGGTCTGGCGGAGGGCGAGAACGGCGGTGAGCGGATCGAAAACGTCGCTGCGCAGGGCTGCCGGGAGACGCGCCTCCGCTTCGGCGTTGGCGGGAATGGCGAGGACGCCGGCGCCGCCGGCCGGCAGGAAATCGACCGCCAGCTGCTTGCCCTTGCGACGCCGCAGATCGTAGGTCGCCGTGTAGCGGCGGGGAAGCGGACCGCGCAATTGGTCGAAAACTCCGGCGCTCTCGGCGCGCGCGGAAAAATCGGTGAGCGCGCGCGCAACCCCGGCGGCGCGAATGTCGATTACGTTGACGTACCCCTGGGCCGTATCGGCGAACGCAACGACGACGGTTCCGACGGGCGCTCCGCCCCAATGCGCGTCGTAGCGCGCGGTAACGGCGGCGGCGTCGGCCGACACCGCCTGCGCGGCCAAGCCGATCGCCGCCGGCAGGCAATACAGTCGCCGAATTAACCAATTCACAACGATGCGCCTTGCAAATTCGCGGGAGACCGATCAAGAACGATTGATTGGACGGGTTTATGCCCGGCCCATTCAAATCGAAACGATCGTTTGACCGACCGTGCCGGACGCACATGCGTAAACCGCTGACCGATCCGTCCCTGCTTTTGCCATTGGCGCTCCTCGCGGTCACGCTCGCCTCGCCGCAAGGCCGGGCGCAGGAGTGTCCGCCGATTGCGGAGCCGCAGATCAGCGTCCAGACCGCGGTGCCGTCGTCGACCATCGCCGCGCATAACGATCTTTCGGCGCTCAAGCAGATTGCCGCGCATTACAACAATCGCCATCAACCCCTTGGCCTCTATGTGACGCGGGTCCAGCCGGAATTGAACGTTCGTGTCGTCACCAGGACGTTGCCACGCGGGGTTTGCATGTGGTTGCAGTCGATCGACGTGACGATCACGCTGACCGAGCGCACGATTCATGTCGC
>DATFES010000495.1:0-3871 GCA_035250945.1 Alphaproteobacteria bacterium
CGGCGGTATCCGATCGCAATGATCGACGCGGTTCGCCAGGCGGCCAAGCGACGGAGTCTCGATGCTCACCACGTCGCCGATCTTGTGGGTGAACCCCTCGCCCGGCCGGTCGCGATCGTCAACCGGGGCGAACATGGTGCCGAGATAGAGCACGAATCCGTCGGGGTATTGGTGGAATGCGCCGCTGGCCTGCCGTACGAGATCGGCGGGCGGGCGGCTGATTTTCGACATCGAGCTTGTCGCTTCGAGACGATAATTGTCCGGCCCTTCGACGATCATCCCGAGATCGGCATCGGCGAGCGTCTCGAGGGAGAACGTCTCGTCGAACAGGCGGATAAAGGGACCGATCGAGCCACTGGCGTTATTGTCCTTGGCGCGACCGAGGAGCAATGCGCTCCGACCCTCGAAATCGCGCAGATTCACGTCGTTGCCTAGCGTCGCGCCGACGATCGTCCCGGCGGCGCTGACGACCAGCACCACCTCCGGCTCGGGATTGTTCCAGGTCGAGCGCGGATGGATGCCCACGCGCCCGCCATGGCCGACGACCGACATTGGCTGCATCTTGGTGAACACCTCGGCGTCGGGACCTATGCCGACCTCGAGATACTGCGACCACATGCCACGCCGCACCAGGAGCGCCTTTACCGATTCCGCCTCGGCCGAACCGGGTACGATTTTCGACAGATCCTTGCCGATTTGGGCGACGATCTGCCGGCGCACCTCCTCGGCCTTGGCGGCATCGCCGCGCGCCTGCTCTTCGATGACCCGCTCGAGCAGGCTGGCGACGAACGTGACGCCCGACGCCTTCACCGCCTGCAGATCGCATGGCGCCAATAGCCACGGGCGCGATGGATCGCGTGCATCTTCATCGCTATTGGCGAGGACATTGTCGCGCCGAGCGAGAACCGGCGCTTCGGCGATCTCCCGGCCAAGCCGCCGCAGATCGAGCTCGTTCGCGAGTTGGCTTACGGTCGGATAACACGGCGTAAGATCGACGATATCATCGCCCCTTACCGCGACCACGCACGGGCCTGCGATCGCGCCCGGCGCCCAAGCGCGACCGACCAGCACGGCGCGATCGCGATCGGCTGGAAGGCAGCGTTCGGCGTTCATGTCCACCTTCAAGCGCGCCCCCGAGTATTTCCCCACACGCCCGCGCGTGGCGCCGCGCAACCCGCGGCCAGTCGGACTCTTAGCAGAATTTCGCCGCACGGACAGCGCCTTGTGCGCCCGCGCTGGCGCGAACGGCCCATCGGCTTGACTCGCGGTGGACAAACGCGGTTTGCTCTTGACGTTCAGCGATCAGGTTTCATGCGTGACCAAGTCTTTGGGGAGGAGGCGGTCATGATTCATCGAGCCCTACGGGCGTTTTCCAGATCGTTCTGCCTGGTGGCGGCTGGCGCCTGGAGCGGCGCGGCGCAGGATCTGCCGCGCACCCAGCTCAAGGTGATCGGCTTGCAGAGCCATCTCAACAGCTTCAAGACCGGCGAAAAGCCGTTTTGGGAGGAACAACTCCCGAAGGCGTCCAAAGGACAGGTCACGGCGCAGCTCGTGGCCCAGGACGTACACGGTCTGAAGGGCACCGAGATCCTTCGCCTGATGAAAGTCGGGGTGATCGATTTCGCGTCGGGCGTGATTACCTACATGTCGGGCGATAGCCCGGCATTCGAGGGGTTCGATCTCGCCGGTTTGTCGCCAAACATGGCCACGACCCGTAAGCTCGCCGACGCCTATCGTCCGGTGCTGGCCAAGGTGATGGAGAAAGAGTACGGCGTGAAACTGCTGATGCTCTTCCCGTCGCCGCCGCAAGTCTTCTGGTGCCGCGGCGAGATCAAGGGCGCCGACGACCTCAAGGGCCGCAAGGTCCGCGTCTTCAACAAATCGATGTCCGATCTGGTCACCGGACTGGGCGCGACGTCGGTAACCATGCCGTTCGGCGAGGTCACTCCGGCGCTGGAGCGCGGCGTGATCGATTGCGCGATCACCGGCACGCTCTCGGGCAACACCAACAAGATGTTCGAGGTCACAAAGTTCATGTACCCGCTCTATTCCGGCTGGTCGATGCATTTCCACGGCGCGAGCTCGGCGAGCTGGAATCGACTGGCGCCTCCGGTGCAGCAGTTCCTGCTCAAGGAGTTCGACGCGTTCAATGAACGTCTGTGGAAGGTCGTCGCCGAAGAGGAGCAAGACGGCATCAACTGCTCGATCGGCAAGGGCGAATGCAAATATGGCTATAAAGGCAACATGAGCCTCGTCGCGGTCTCGGACAGCGATCAGGCGCGCGCCAACAAGATCGTGCGCGACGCCATACTGCCCGATTGGGCGAAGCGGTGCGGCAAGGACTGCGTACAGGATTGGAATGCGACGGTCGGCAAGGTCCTGAACATCTCGCTGCCGGCGAATTAGCGTCGCGAAGTAAACCGACCGGGTGACCGCCTCGCCTCGCCCGAGCGTCCGGCGCGGCGGCGCCCGGATCGCCGTCGAGCACAAGGCGCAATCGGTATGCTGAAGGTCGTCCACCGCGTCGCGCAGCTCGGCGTTTGGGCCGGCGGTCTGGCGATGCTTGCGCTGGCATTTCTTGTCTCCATCGAGGTCGTGCTGCGTAAGGTCTTTCTGATCGGCCTGTCGGCGGCGTCGGACTTGTCTTCGTACACGCTTGCGGTGAGCACGGCGTGGGCGTTTTCCTTCACGCTGCTTGCCCGCGCGCATGTACGGGTCGACGCTTTGATCCACCTGCTGCCGCGCAAGGTGGCCGCACTGGTCGATATCTTCGCGCTGATCGCGCTCACCTGGTTCGCCGCGGTTCTGGTCTGGTACGGATTCAATGTCTTCGCCGAGTCGTACGTACGCGACGCCCGTGCGATGACTCCGCTCGGCATGCGGATGTGGATTCCCCAGGGCCTGTGGGTCGCCGGACTAGCGGCGTTTCTGGCGACTTGCATCGCGGTCCTCGTCCGCGCGCTGGTTTTGATGGCACGCGGACGCATCGGAGAGGTGCGCGTGCTCATTGGCACGCTGTCGACGAGTGAGGAAGTCGACGCCGAGATAAAGGACGCCGCCGAGCGCCGCCGCGTGGCGGCGCGGCCGATCGACGCGCGATGATCGTCACCGGCACGGGACTGCTTGTCCTCCTGCTCGGCGCGAGCATTCCGGTCGCCGCCGCCCTCGCGCTCCTTGGATTGATACTGTCGGAGCTTTTCACCAGCTTTCCGCTGATCCGGGCGATCGGCGAGACGAGTTGGGGCGCCGCCAGCGAGGTGATCATCGTCAGCGTCCCGATGTTCATCCTGATGGGCGAGATCCTGTTGCGGTCGGGCGTCGCCGAGAAGATGTACGACGCCATGGTGCAATGGTTCTCGTGGCTGCCGGGCGGCCTGATGCATTCGAACATCGGAGCCTGCACGATGTTCGCCGCCACATCGGGCTCCAGCGCCGCGACCGCCGCGACGATCAGCACGGTGTCGATCCCCGAAATGCGGAAGCACGGCTACAGCCCAAAGCTGTTCATGGGGTCGCTGGCCGCCGGCGGCACGCTTGGCATCCTGATTCCGCCGTCCATCAACTTGATCGTCTACGGCGTATTGACGCACACCTCAATCCCGCAGCTTTACCTTGCCGGCTTCATCCCGGGATTCCTTCTCGCTGCCCTGTTCATGCTGACGATCCTGGTTGTCTGCGTCTTGCGCCCGGAAATGGGCGGTCGACGCATGACGCCGAGCTGGGCGGCCCGGCTGGCAAGCCTGCCGAGCCTGCTACCGCCGCTGGGGCTGTTCGTGATCGTGATCGGTTCGATCTACGCCGGTTGGGCAACCCCGACCGAATCCGCCTCGCTCGGCGTCGTCGCTTCTCTCGGCCTCGCGGCGGCGAACCG
>DATFES010000505.1:0-2569 GCA_035250945.1 Alphaproteobacteria bacterium
CGGCGCGCGGGGTGGGATCGATCATCGGGTGCGGTCGTCCGCGGGTGAACTCGTCGGCGCCGAGATCGATCATTTCGTGGCCGTTCGCGCCAGCATCCGCCCGTCCCGGGAGCGGCGCGTTGGAGCGCGCAGCGATGCCGCTCTTTGCCAGGATAATTTGCGCCTCGGTGCAGAGCGTACCACCGCAAAATAGGCCGACGATGCGACGCGCCGACGGGCGACGACCGCGTTTCGCCCGTCGCACGGCGGATGCGACGTCGAACGCGCCAAAGTCGGCGCCGAGCGCCATCGCGGCCGCGTCGCGCAACGTACCGACAGATCGCTCGTCGAACGGCGTCCCGGTCGGCGCGCCGCCAAGAAAACAGATCGTTGTCGGCTTCGAGAAACTCGCGATGCGACCGACCACGCGCCGTGCCATCTCTGGGGCGGGCGGCTTCGAGATCAATATGACTCGCCGTGTCGCCGCATCGCTTTCGAGCAGATCCAGCGCCGCCAACGTCGATAACGCACCGACTTCGATAGACAGGTCGCGGCCGCCGACCCCGATCCCATGCGAAACGCCATGTCCGTGGCGGGCGATGAGGCACGACACTTCCTGCAGCCCGGTGCCCGAAGCCGCGATGATGCCGATGTCGCCCTGCGGCACGTCGTTCGCGAAGGCAAGCGGCGCCCCGCCGATGAGCGCGGTCCCGCAATCCGGTCCCATGACCAGCAGACCCCGTGCGCCGGCCAACTCCTTGAGCGATCGTTCATCGTCGAGCGCCACGTTATCGCTGAATATCAGCGGATTGAGATCGAGCGCGATCGCCTTGCGCGCTTCGGCGACGGCGAATTCGCCGGGAACCGAGATCAGCGCCAGATTTGCGCCAGGAAGCGCCGCCGCCGCGGCTCCGATGCTTTGCGAGCGCCAAGCGCCCCCGCCCGGCTCCATCGGAGTCGACATTCCGGCAAGTCGGTCAACGGCATGGTCGAGCGTCAATTCCGCCGCGCGCGCATCGTCCGCCCGTACGGCCAGGATCAGATCATTTGCGCCGGCTTCGTTGCCTGCGTCGGCAAGCATGCCGCCATCGGCAAGCAAGCATTTGTTCGCATCGCTGCCGATCATCAGCGCGGCCTCGATGACGCCGGGTTTCGCCGCGAGTTCCCTCGACAGGCGCATCAGGGCGATCGAGTCGAGATAGAAATCGCGCAGCAGGCGATTGACGACGATCGCGCCGCTCATCCGACGCCGACTTTTCCCGCCAACGCCAGCACGGCCTGGTCGAAGCAGGCCAGCGGCGCCCGAACAATGCCGGCGCCGACCTGGCCGAACCCCGGCTGGCGATGGGCGATGCCGGTGTTTATCGCCGGCGCGATCCCGCTTTCGACGACGCGACGAACGTCGATACCGGTGGGAACGCCGGCGAAATCGAGTCCAGGAATGGTCCACGTCGCGTTGCGCGCAACGGTGATCTCATACATGGCGCGCGTGTAGTCGAGCGCGGCGGCGGCGCCGCCCGCGCCGACGAATGCCGCCACCGCCGGCGACGCGGCCATGGCGAACCCGCCGAGCCCGATCGTCTCGATGATCGCCGAATCGCCCATGTCGGGATTCGCGTCGGTTTCGGCGAAACCCGGGAAATACAACCCCTTCGGCATCTCGACCGGAGCGGTGAACCATGTGTCTCCGGTTCCGGCGGTACGCAGGCCGAAATCGGTGCCGTTGCGGCTCATCGCGACGACGACGCTCGACCCCTCGACGCCGCGCGCCGGATCGGCCATCGCCTTGCCGAGCGCCATCGCAACGTTGAGGAAGAACTGATCGTTACCGGCGATGAACTCGAGTATGCGCGCCAGCTTCGCGCCGTCGGCGACGGTGCGCGCCAGCCATGGGGCGATCGCTCGCAGGAAAAGGCTCGTACCCGCGACGTTGCGCTGATGCATTTCGTCGCCCATCGACAAGGCGCGCGCAACCATCGTCTTGAGCGGCACGCCGCCTGCGGCGCGCAGCGCCGCGCCGAGCGCCGGGCCGAGCTCGGCGGCGATCCAGCGCAGGCGGTCGAGCACCGATGCGTCGTTGCCGCCAAAGCGCATGACCTTGCCGAGACCCTCGTTAATCGTGCAATAGGCGCGATTTCCGAAGGTCCGGTTTTCGACGATCATCACCGGCATCGAGCGGGTCGTCAGTCCCGTCATCGGCCCAACCCCGCCGAAGCGATGGTTGGGGTGAAACGCGACGCGGCCCGACGACGCCAGATCCTCGGCCGCTGCGATGTCCGACGCCCACCCCTCGAGCACCGCAGCCCCGGCGACGGCGCCGCGCATCGGTCCACACATTCGCGCCCAACCGATAGGAGGGCCTGAATGAAGAATCGTGCGATCCTCGAGGCCTGCCAGAACCTCGCCAGCCGGCCCGACATCGACAAGAACCGGCTCGGCAGCCAATAGTCGCGCTACGGCTTCGCGATTGGCCGCCTCGACGGTCGGATGGCCGGCGAGCGCGAGAACGGCGTTGCGCAGCCGCCGGTCCCGCGCATGAGGCGGCGACCAATCGACATGGCGCACCGGTACGCCGCGGCGTTCGAGGTCC
>DATFES010000536.1:0-3365 GCA_035250945.1 Alphaproteobacteria bacterium
CGAGCTTGTCGAGCGACGAAGGACGAGGAATTACACGCCTCACGCTTCGCCCCTCGACAAGCTCGGGACGAGGATGCGCTGACCTCACGCTTCGACGAGCTCAGCGTGAGGATATTCTTGTTCTCGTCCTGAGCGTGTCGAAGGACGAGGGCGTCGCCACGCTTCGACAAGCTCAGCGTGAGGAGTTCCTTATTTTCCTCGTCCCGAGCTTGTCGAGGGACGAAAGGACGAGAACGCGCCGTCTTAGAACCGCTTCAGCAGCCGTTCGATGTAATCACGCTCGAGCAGCGGACGGAAACGCTCGCCGGCGCGGCGCAAGAGCTCGTCGAGAATCTCGCGCGAGCGCTGCAATTCGGCTTCCTCGGGGATGCCGACATCGCGCCCGTCGAGCCCGCCGAGGCCCGACAACGGCCGGCCGAGCGGATCGCGGTTCTGCGCCGAATGCGGATCGGTCTCCGACGCGCCGTCCTCGCCGGGATCCTGCCCAAAGCGCTCGGCGAGCTGTTGGCCTAGCTCGCGCGCGCCGGCGCGCAGATTCTCGAGCGCGTCCATCTGCGGCCGCAACGCCCGGCCGGGGGCTCCGCGCGCCAGAGCCTCGGCGGCGTCGCGCATCGAACGCTCGGCGCGGCCAAACGCGTCGGGAATATTGCCGAACTGCTCGCCCATGCGGCGCATGAATTCGCCGAGCGAACGGCGCAGCGCGTCCTGCTCGGCGCTGTCGCCGATATCGTCGCCCTCGCCGCCCTGTTGGCCCTGCTGCCCCTGCTGCCCCTGCTGCCCCGGCATCTGTTGCTGGCCGCGCTGGCCCTGCTGGCCGGGCCGGGCGCGCTGCGAGCGGCGGAAGCTGCGATCGGTCAGGCCCTGCTGGCGCTGCATCATCTCCTGCAGGCCGCGCATCATCTGCTGCGCCTCGCTGCCGCCGGGCTGCGGGTTGGCCATCATCGTGCCGGCGCGCAGGTTCTCCAACATCTCCTGCAGCCGCGACAGCATCTCGCGCGCCGCGTCCCGCGCGCCGGTGCGGGCAAGCTGGCGCGCCTGGTCGAGCATGCGCTGCAGGTCGAGGCGCTCGATGCGCATCGAATTGCGGTCGAGCGGCATCTGCCGGTCCTGCGGCTGCCGCATCGCCTGTTCCATCATCGCCTGCAGGAACTTGTCGATCGCCTCCTGCAACTCGCGGATCATCTTTTCGATCTCGGCGTCGGTGGCGTTGTTGGCCAGCGCGTCCTGGAGCCGCTGCTGCAGCGCGCGCAACTCGCGCTCGGCGTGGGACAGCCTGCCGTCCTCGATGCGGAGCGCCGTGTCCCACAAAAGCTGCTGGACGCTGTGGACCGTGTCGGCCGTCCCGTCCTTGAGCAGGCGGGCCGAGGAAATCTTCAGCGTAAGGAATACGACCGTGTCGTCGAAATACTGCGCCGGCACGCCGGCGATCGCCATCAGCGCACGGCTCACCACGGTGCGCGTCGACGGGTCGGCGACCAGCGCCTTGCGCTGCTCGACGATGGCGCGCGCCACCGGGTGCTGGAATACGCGCTCGGGCATCACCATGGCGAATGCGTCCGACATCCCGACCTGGCCCAGCGCGTCGGTAGCGCGGATCGTCAGCAGCACCGGCAGCCCGGCCCACGGGTGCGCGGTCAGATCGTGGAAGCTTTGTCCCTTCGCCTCCTTACTGCGCCCGCCGGCGAGCGGCAGCGCCAGCTCGATCGGCGTATTGTCGACCCCGGGGGGAGCGTCGGCGCGCAGAATATTGGCGACGACCGCGGTGAGACCGTAATCGTCATGCGCCTCGAACGAAATCCTCAATGCCGCGCGATGAGTCCGCGCCGGCGCCTGCGGCAGCTCGGCGGTCGGCGCGTGGTCGGGAATAATTCGCATCGTCCAGACGCCGAGCGAAGCGCCGCCCTGCTCGACGGCGAGCTTTGTCCCGGCGCTGATCGCTGTCGACACGCGGTAGCTCTTGCCGTCGACCGCGCTGAACGCCGTCGACTTTCCGTCGATGGCGAGTTTCGGCGCGCCGTATCCGCCCGAAACCTGGGCCAGCAGCTGGCTGCCGACCGGGACCGCGATCTCCGGCGCTTGCCCCGGCACGGCGTGCGGCAGGAGCGGCGGCAAACCGGTGTAATTGGGCGGAGTGATCCATAAATCGAGCAACCCCGGTGGTACGCTTGCCCCGGCGACGCTTGGCGATAGCGCGCGCTCGATGCGCGTCCACGCGCCGGGACCGGCGACTGTTGCGCCGACGACGAGCACAAGCATCAGGGCGGCGCGAATCGCCCATGGATCGCGCTTCGCGAGACCGGGCGCCGGCCATCCGACGCGCACCTTGCTGAGGGCGGCGATCAGCCGGGTGCGATGTGCCCGCCACAATTCCTTGGCGACCGGGTCATTGGCGCCGCCGGCCAGACGGTCGTCGAGCGTCGCCAAAGGGCGATGGACAAACCCGCTCGCCGTCTCCAGACGCCGCCGGCCGGTCAGCGAATCGGGAATGCGGAAAGCGCGCCGTCCGCGGTAGAGCGCGAAGAGAAGGCCGGCCGCAAGCGTCGCCAACACCGCGACATGCAGCCATCCCGGCAGACGCGGCAGCACATCGAACAACGCCAAGGCCAGGAACGCGCCTGCGATGCCGAGCGCCGGCCACAGGGCCGGCCAAAGCCGCTCCCACGCCAACGCCAAGCGCGCCAGCGTCAATCGCCGGCCATAGGGCTCGCGCCAGCTACCACCCAGATCAGGGCCGTCCGGCCCAGTACCTTGGGTCATCGCAACTCCTTCAACCCAAGACTTAGATCATCCACCCGGACCCTTAACAAATATAGTTTGCCTGAGCTTTTCCGACTGGTCCACCGCTGCATATCGAGGGACCCTATTGCGCGGACGTGACGAATAGCTCCCATGCCGTTGAGGCATAGGAAAAGCAGAGCGCCAAGGCGCCAAGCCGCCAAGGGGAAGACATTGGCGGCCCTGGCACGCCGATCAAGGCGGCTTGGCGGCTCGGATTTTCTTGGCGGTTCTGTCCGATCGGGCGACGCCCTAATGGTTAACGTACTCCGCGCTTGGCCCGTGGCGCCTTCATGTCTTCGAGCCACGGCGGTAGGCGATCAAGGGCAATCAACTCTTCGTGCGTTTGCCGCGGTCGAACGACGGCAAAGCGGTCGCCGTCGACCAGCACTTCCGGCACCAGCGGTCGGGCATTGTACGTCGAGGCCATCACCGCCCCGTAGGCGCCGGCCGCACCGATGGCGACGAGATCGCCTGCCTCGAGCGGCGGCAGCGGGCGGTCGCTGGCCAAAACATCGCCCGATTCGCAGATCGGTCCAACAACGTCGACCACCACCGGATCGGCGTGCGGCAGCGGCTCGCGCACTGGC
>DATFES010000541.1:0-3577 GCA_035250945.1 Alphaproteobacteria bacterium
GGTAGGGAACGGGCGCGACCCTGCCGACGGGGATGAGGCGCGTCCACGATCGCCTCGATGCGACCGCGGTCGCGCTGATGCTGGCGCTATGCGCGACCTGGGGCCTCAACCAGGTCGCGGTCAAGATAGCCAATGCGGGAATTTCGCCCATCCTGCAAGCGGGGCTGCGCTCGCTGGGAGCGGCGTGTCTCGTGTGGTTATGGTCGGCCTTGCGAGGCGTGCCGCTGACCCGATCGGACGGGTCGCTGGCGATGGGATTGCTGGTCGGCCTGATGTTCGGCGTCGAGTTCGCCTTGATTTATGTCGGCCTCGAATACACCTCGGCCTCGCGTAGCGTCATTTTCTTGTACACGGCCCCTTTCGTGGTGGCGATCGGATCGCACCGCTACGTGCCGGGCGAGCGCCTGCGCGCGCTGCAAGTCATCGGCTTGACCGCGGCATTTGCCGGCGTCGCACTGGCGGTGGCCGACGGCTTGACGCTGCCGTCGCGGCGCGAACTGGTCGGCGATCTCATGGTGCTTGCGGCCGGGATAATCTGGGGCGCCACCACCGTGGTGGTGAAAGCGAGCCGGTTGATCGCCATCAGTCCGAACAAGACGCTGCTCTACCAGCTCGCCGTGTCGGGCATGTTCCTGGTTCCGCTGTCGCTGCTGATGACCGAACGCGGCGTGTTTGCGCCGACAGCGCTTGTGCTCGGTTCGCTCGCCTTCCAGACGATCCTGGTCGCTTTCATCACCTATCTCGCATGGTTTTGGTTGATCACCAGCTATCCGGCCGGGCGCCTCGCGGTGTTCTCGTTCCTGACGCCGCTGATCGGCATGGCTGCGGGCGCGCTCATTCTTGGCGAGCGGATCACCACGACGCTTGTCCTCGCCGCCGCACTGGTGGCGCTCGGCATCTATCTCGTGAATCGGCCGGTCCCCGCCGCCGCCTGAACGCCGCGCCCGGCTCAGCGCATCGATGCGGCGTCGACCACGGCGTTGCTCCACAGCCCGCCTTCGGCGCGCTGGGGTTCGAGATTGCCTTCGAATTCGACGCCGCTTTGGGTCGCAAAACGCAGCAGGAATTCGATCGAACGCGGGCTCATCCTGCCCTTGGTCGCGATCCCGTCCTTGAGACTCTCGACCGCGGCGAGGATGACGTCGCCATCGGCGCGGGCGAAAAAGCGCTTGTGGATCTCGCCGCCCACCCCCTTAGGGTCGGCGAGAAGCCGCTCGCTCGCAGCGATCATCGCGCGTGCAACGCGGCGCGCCGCCTCGAGTCTGCCGCCGCCGAGCGGCTTCTTGACGACGAGGACGAGGAAGTGAAGCTGTTTGAGATCGGAGAACTCGTCGCCGAGCCGAATCAGAATGCGGCCGGTGTCGGCTCGCTCGGCGATGATTCCTTCCGGCGGCGAGAGCATGAATGCGTCGATGGCGCCCTTCTCGAAGGCGGCGCGAATCGCCGGCGGCGGCCCGATGAGTGCGACTTTGAGGTCGCGCGCCGGATCGAGCCCGCCCTGGCCGATCAGCCAACGCGCCGCGCGATCCTGCGCGCCGCGCACCGCGCTGACGCCGAGCGTCGCGTCCTTGAGCGCGCGAATGCGCTTTTCGAGCGGATCGCCAGGCTTGACGCTCGCCCGCGTCAGAAACGCATTGGAGGCGACGAGTTCGAGCGACATCTTGGACATCAGCGAGTAGATCAATTGAAACGGCTGCCCTTTGGCGATTGCCTGCAGCGCGGTCTCGGCGCCGACCGCAGCGAAATCGATGTCGCCGGAATCGAGCGCCGCGAGCGCCACCGGATCGCCGCCCGGGATCGACGACCATTGCAGGTCGACGCCCTCGGCCGCGAATGTCTCCAGCGCCCGACCCGCGTAAAGCGGAAGGAAGCTCAGGGCCGGCGTGGCTTGGCCGATCTTCGCCTTGATCGGCTGCTGGCCGCTCGCCGCGCCGGCTCCGCCGAGCGCAAACAACGCAAAAGCGGCGAGATGCGCGGCAATCATCTGGCGACGTCGCATGGTCCCCTCCATGGCGCGTGGATACGGTCGGTAAGCTTCGCCCGCAAAGCGGGGACGCGCAAGCGCCGATGCGTTTCAAACCGTCGCCGGTGCGGGCTCGAGGCGCGGGCGCCAGCGCAGTAATCGGCGCTCGAGCCGCGTCGCCAGCGCGTTCGCGCCGCTGACGAAGGCGAGTAGAATTGCGATACCGGCGAACACGCCGGCGGGATCGTAAGTCGACGACGCCTGGTGGATGAACAAACCGAGGCCTTCGACCGATGACGTGAACTCGCCGACGATGACGCCGATCACGCTATAGGGGATCGCCATGCGCATTCCCAAAATCACGAAGGGAGCGGTCGCCGGCAGAAAGACATGCTGCGTCAAGTGACGTTCGCTTGCACCCATCACGCGCGCGAGATCGATGAGCGTTCGGTCGACCTGACGGACGCCCATATAGACATTGTAAAAGACGAGGAAGAAAACCATCAGCGCGGCGAGGGCGATCTTCGACCAGATGCCGATCCCGAACCAGATGATGAACAAAGGCGCCAACGCGATTTTGGGGATGCCATAGAAGGCCAGGATGTAGGGCTCGAATACGCGCGCCAGGCGCGGCGAACGGCCAAGCCCATAACCGCAAAACACCCCGAGCGCCAGGCCGATCGCATATCCCAGCAGCAACTCCTGCCCGGTCACCCAGAGATGCGGAACGATCTCGCCGGTCGCGAACATCTCATACAGACGCCCGACGATCGCGCTCGGACGGCTGACATAGATTTCGCGGATCAGGCGGCCGGACGCCCATTCCCAGAACGTCACCAGCGCCGCGCCCGGAAGGAGCGGCGCCGATCGGCGAATCGTTCGCGCGCAAGCGCCGCCCCACCGTTCCCACCAGGAAATCATGCGCCAACCTCCACCGACAGGCCGATTTCCGACTTGAAGCGCGACCACAGCCGCTCATAGGCCTCGACGAAGCCCGGGGTGCGGAATGGCTCGAACACGTCGCGCGGTCGCGGTAGGTCGACGGAGAGCTCGGCTTTAACCTGCGTCGGCTGCCGGCCGAGCAGAACCACGTTGTCGGCGAGCAATATCGCTTCGACCAGGTCATGGGTCACGAAGAGGACGGTCGTACCGCGATCCAACCAAAGGCGCTGCAGATCGTCCTGCATCACCATGCGCGTTTGAGCATCGAGGGCGCCGAACGGCTCGTCCATCAAAACGACATCGGGACCATAGACCAATGTTCGGGAGACCTGACCCCGGTCGCCGTCGGTGAGGAGGGGCGCCTGCAGGTGCGGGGCCCGAGCCTGTTCGTCGGCTATCTGGCCCGCCTCGACCTCTACTTGGAGAACGAGACGTCGGAAGGCTGGTTCGACACCGGCGACCTCGGCCGCCTGCGACCCGACGGCGGCGTGCGGATCACGGGTCGGTCGAAGGACATCCCCTCATCATTCGCGGGGGCGAGAACATCCCCGTCGTCGAGGTGGAGAACCTGCTGGCCACCCACCCCGCCGTGCGTGACGTCGCCGTCGTGGGCTACGCCGACCCCCGGCTCGGTGAGCGTGGCTGTGCGGTGATCGTGGCGCATCCCCGCCG
>DATFES010000298.1:0-9323 GCA_035250945.1 Alphaproteobacteria bacterium
TCGACATCGTCCAGGGTCTACGCCGCTGACCGCGGCGCGCTAGCGGATCTGGTGGCGGCGTAACTCGTCGCCGAGCCGTCCGGCGATGAACAGGAAGAACATGCGGAAATCGCTGGCCAGCGACCACAACGGATGGGTGAAGGTGGCTGGTCGGTTCTTCTCGATGGCGAAATGCCCGACCCAGGCGAAACCATACCCCGCCACGACCGCGCCGAGGAGCCACCGCCAGTCGCCTGTCGCCGCGGACGCCGCCAGCAGCGCGATCGCCAATCCGGTGCCGATGAGATGGAGTGCCCGCGTTCCGCGCTTGGCGTGTTCGCGGAGGTAGTACGGCCAGAACTCGCGGTAGGTGGCGCTCCGTTCCATCATGGTCGTCGCCTCGACCGGATGAATATAGCTCGATCAGCCGTTTGTCGCGCGGCAGACGGCGCGAATCGCGCGCCAATCGTCGTCGCTCATCGCCGGCCCGCCCTGGCCGGCCGCGCGCTCGGCCGCGCTACGACGCTCGCCGCTGGGCGGGTGCGTTCGCAGATATGTCGGAATGCGCGAGCGGCGCTGCTCGACCCTCTCGAGCCGGCCAAAGAAGGCGGCGAACCCGTCGCTGCGGATGCCGGCCTTCTTCAAGATTTCGAGCGCCGTGCGGTCGGCCTCGCCCTCGGCCTCGCGCGAATAGGCGAACTGGAGTAGCTGCTCACCCGCCCACGCCGCCGCCGTCGCGATCGTCGTTTCGCCGCCGGTGACGACCGACAATACCGAGGAGACGAAGACATATCGCACCGCCGCCTCGATTCCGTGGCGATGCACCTCGTGCGCGATCTCATGCGCAAGAACGCCGGCGATCTCCTCGCCCGACCCGGCGGCATCGAGGAGTCCGGCGAATACATAAATGCGTCCGCCCGGCGTCGCCAAAGCATTGACGATCGGCCGCCTGATCACGCGGACGCGAACGTTCACCTTGCGCGGCGCCGCCGCGACGAGGCGCTGGATCAGCCGCTCGAGCGCGGCCTGTCCGGCGTCGTTGGCGCAGCTCGGAAGACGATCGAAGACCTGTCGCTCGAGAACTTGGCCCAGACGTTCCACGTAACGTTCAGGAATGTATTGGGCGAGCGGACGGGCGACGAGCGGCAGCACGAACCACAACAGCGCGAACAGCGCCAGGACGACGGCCAGCGCTCCGCCGACAATGCCAAGCGTGCGCCAGACGTTACGCCGCCGCGCATGCCGCAGGCCCGGAGTGTGGGCGATTATCGCCTCGCGCACGCCCGGTCCGCGTAGCGAAAGCCGTATGTCGGCGTCGGACAGCCGGGTGATCCGCGCCGCGTCGGCGCCAAGCCAGTCGTCGATCAGTCGGAGATCCGTCGCGGGCCACAGCTCGTCGATGCCGCCGCCGGTGGAGACGATCCGCAGTCCGCCGGCGCCCAGCTCGACCGAAACTTCGCGTTGGGCGGCGCTGCGCCCGTCATTGAGGGTTGCCGCGTAGGGGCCCGGCACCGCTTTATCCGAGGTCAAGGTCGAAGAACCCGGCGAGACCCTCGCCAATGCCCGGCCCGCGCTCGGTCTGGCCGATCGTCGCGAGGTCGACCGTGCCGACAAGCGTGAGGTGCCGGCACCAGAAGCGCATCGTGCGCTGCACGGCAAGCGGCGTAAGCATGCCGAGGCTGAGGATGACGAGCAAACTGTTGCCGAGAATGAGACGGGCGAGGCGGAAACCGGTCAATGTCGGCGCGGCCAGGCCCAGCGTTTCGAGTCGGGTGCGCTCGGCCGTGTAGCGGTAGACATGCGCCTTGTACCAGAGGAAGGCGGCGTAGAACGTTCCGAACAGCATCGCCGTCGCCGCGGTCGCGGCGACAATCGCGCGCGCATTGAAGCTGAGCTCCGCGGGATTCGGTAGGCGCGGGCTGTAGGCGCCCGCGAAGACCCCGACCATCATGACCGCGAAGAAGGCGCCGAGCGCAATCAAGAGCGCGATCGCGCTTACCCCGAGGAATCGTCCGATAAGATCGCGCCCGCGTCCGTCGAATGCGAACTTTCCGGTGCCGAAGCGGAGATTCTCCGTTTCGTAGCGAGCGACAGCCATCTGATACCAGGGAAAGTAAACGCCAAGCGTCAGAAAGACGAGCATGAGATGGCCGAGCCGCAAGGCGCCATAGCGCCAAGCCGAGCCAGCCTGGTGAAACCGTATGCCGCGCCACAACGTCCGGCTCATCCGATAGCGGCGCGCGAAATACGTCCCGGCGTAGATCAGATAAAGTATCGCGGCGAGGCGAAGCGTTTCGGTGACGAATACGATCCACTCGTTTTCCTCGTCGAAGGCGAGCGGCACGAGCTGCAGCACGATCAGCGGCGCCAACAGCACTGCGACGACGCGTAAAAAACCGAAAAAAATCTCCGAGCCGGTGCCTGTATATTCGAACGGCTCGTCGTCGATCCGCGCGCCAGCCCATAAGAACCGCCGGACGCGCGTGCGCGCCCAGAAGCGGTATATCCACAGCGTGATGAGGTTGAGCGCAAGGTTGACGTAGTGGATGCCGAACAAGGTCGCCGTGCGGCCGGCGTAGGACAGCCGGTGCGGCGGCGTCGCTTGCGTCGTGTTCGGCGGCGGCTCGGGCGACGCTGGCGCATCCCATGGCGTGGGCGGCGGCGTCAGGTCCTGCATGGTGTAGCGGTTGGCGGCGATTCGCGGGTCATCCCCGCACTCTACCACGAATGCCGCGACATCCCCCCGCCGCCGGCTCAATCGGCGATCATCGCCCGGATCTCGGCGGGACTGCGCCCCGCTTCGCGCAGCGCTCGCAGCGTCGGGGCGTCATGGCGCTTGGCGAGCCGCTCGCCGTCGGCGCCGGCGATCAGCCGATGGTGATGGTATTCCGGCGTCGCCAGGCCGAGCAGCGCCTGCAACAGCCGGTGGACGTGCGTCGCCGCAAAGAGATCCTCGCCGCGCGTCACCAGCGTGACGCCCTGCACATGGTCGTCGAGCGCGACGGCGAGATGATAACTGGCGGGCGTGTCTTTGCGCGCCAGAACCACGTCGCCGAATATGTCGGGGACCGCCGCGGTCTCGCCGCGCGCGCGATCGCGCCAGCGAAGCGGCCCGGCGCTCGCTTGCGCCTGGGCGACATCGAGGCGCAGCGCGTAAGGCGCGCCGCCGGCGATGCGTCGTGTCCGATCCTCGAACGTCAGCCGGCGGCACGTCCCCGGATAAATCGGCCCGTCGGGCCCGTGCGGCGCTTCGGCGGCGCGGGCGATCTCGGCGCGAATCTCGGCGCGGGTGCAAAAACAGGGATAAAGAAGCTTCGCCGCCGTCAGGCGGTCGATTGCTCCACGGTATTCGTCCATATGCTCGGACTGGCGTCGCACCGGCTGCTCCCAGTCGAGCCCCAGCCACGCCAGGTCCTCCTCGATCGCCGCCGCGTATTCCGGCCGGCACCGCGCGGCGTCGATATCCTCGATGCGCAAGAGAAATCGTCCGCCCGCCGACCTCGCCGCACGCCACGCGAATAGCGCGGAATAGGCGTGGCCGAGATGGAGGAACCCCGTCGGCGAAGGCGCGAAGCGGGTGACGACCGTCATTTGCTTCTTCGATGACAGGCCAAGCGCAGATGCGCTAGTACCAGCATCTCCGCGCCGTACGTCGTAGCCGCCACCCGAAGATTCGCGATGCCCAGCATGTTCGATCTGTCCGGTCCAAGCTACGGCCCCGCATTGGGCGGCCAGCCCGATTCGCTGGTCATCCTGTTGCACGGTCTTGGCGCCGATGGCAACGACCTGATCGGACTGGCGCCTTATTGGGCGCGTGCGCTGCCGCGCACGGAATTCGTTTCGCCGCACGCGCCTTTTCCGTGCGACATGGCGCCGTTTGGTCGGCAATGGTTCAGCCTGCAGGACCGATCGCCGGCGATGGTCCTGGCCGGCGTCCAGGCGGCGGCGCCGATTCTCGACGGATTCATCGACCAGGCGCTCGCCTCACGCGGGCTCGATGAGGCCCGGGCGGCGCTGGTCGGATTCTCGCAAGGGACAATGATGTCGCTGTACGTAGCGCCGCGCCGTCAGCGCGCCTTCGCCGCCATCGTCGGTTACTCCGGCGCGGTGGTCGGCGCCGAGGCGCTGGCGGTGGAGACGCGCTCCCGTCCGCCCGTTTTGTTGGTGCATGGCGACGCCGATCCGGTCGTACCGTTCCAGGCGCTCGCGGTAGCGACGCAGGCCCTGCGGGCGGCGGGTCTCGCGGTGACGGCGGTCGAGCGGCCCGGCCTGGGACACTCGATCGACGAGGATGGGCTCATGCGCGGCGGAAGGTTTCTCGTCGAGCGGCTCGGCGGCGTCGCGCCCTGATCGTCGGTTGGCGGCGTTTTGCGTCAATTCCGCGACAGTTTTTCGCAAAGTTTCGCTAACCCGCGGAGATATTGTGTTTCGCGCGGCTTTCCCGTATCAAATTGTGCGGGCGCGCGCGGCGGGCGGGCGCCGGCCGACAGGGAAGCAGGGGGATACGAGGGAGCACGACGTTGTCCGGCTCGATCGACAGTTGCCACGCGCTGGTGCTGAACGCGGATTTCCGGCCGCTCAGCTATTTCCCGTTGTCGCTGTGGTCGTGGCAGGACGCGATCAAGGCCGTGTTTCTCGATCGCGTGAACATCGTCGCCGAGTACGATCGCGTCGTGCGCTCGCCATCGATGGCGATCAAGCTGCCGAGCGTGATCTCGCTCAAGGAGTACATTCCGGCCGATCGCCGACCCGCTTTCACGCGATTCAACGTCTTCTTGCGCGACCGGTTCAGTTGCCAGTATTGCGGCGACGACTTCCCGACGCACGACCTGACCTTCGATCACATCGTGCCCCGCTCGCGCGGCGGCCGAACGGTGTGGTACAACGTGGTGACCGCGTGCGGAACGTGCAATTTGCAGAAGGGCAATCGCCTGCCGCGCGAATCGGGCATGTTCCCTAAACACATGCCGACGCAACCCACGACGGCGCAGTTGCAGGAGAATGGGCGGGCCTTCCCGCCCAATTTCTTGCACGAGAGCTGGCGCGACTTTCTCTACTGGGATACCGAGCTCGATCCGGTTTAGTTCCGGCCGCGAGGCGAGCGTGGATCAACGCGGCGCGAACAGGTAAGGCTCGCGACGGGCGCTTGCGCCTGCTTCGATTGGGCGCGGCGGGGCGTCTTGCCCGGCGAGCCGCCGCTGAACATCGGCGATCAACGCTTCGAGCGCCGAGCGCTTGACGCGGTCGCCCGCCATAACCGCCTGGACGACGGGATCGTCGAGAACGTCCCTCAGCGACGGCTCCTGCGACAGTCCAGGGATCGGCTTGCGCGTCATGGTTAACTCCTTGGCCACGTGCATGGGCGAGCGTCAGGGTAGGCCGCCATTGATGGACAGAATACGAAACGAACGTGGCGAAAATTTGAATGTCGCCCAAGGTTGGCGTGACAATGCTGTAACCGCCCCGACGATCGCGCCGGCGCGCGAATGCGACTCAAATGCGCGTCGAGAGCCAGATGGCGAGGCGCGATCCGGTCTTGATCGCCGCCGACAACAGGGGATGGGCCGGCGCCTGGTGCGCGCCATGAGCGATGCCCTCGTCGCGATGGGCGATCTCGTCGCGACGAAACTCCTCGAGCGTCGCCTTGAGCTGCGTTTCGTCTTCGCCGAGGCGCTCGATCTGACCGGCATAATGCTCGTCGATGACCTCCTCGACGGCGACGGTGCAGGCCATCGCCGCGCGTTCGCCGAGAAGGGCGCTCGCCGCGCCCAACGCGAAACCCGCGACGTGCCAGAGCGGCGCCAACGCCGTCGGCCGCACGCGATGGGCCGGCAGTAGCCGGTCGAACGTATCGAGATGCCTTTGCTCCTGCGCCGCCATGCGGCGGACGACATCGCCGGCCTTACTGTCGCCGAGTACGGCGAGCTGGCCGGCATAAATACGGACCGCGCCGTATTCGCCGGCGTGGTCGACCCGGAGCATTCGGGAAATCTCGTCGGCGCGCGGAAGGTCGCCGGGCAGGTTGCGCCGCGGTCCGGCGCCATCGGCGCCGGCGTTCATCGCTGCGACCGCGCGGCTAGGAGGTTCCACGCGGCGATGAATGCGAAGCCGGCGAGCGCGAGGGAGAGGAGAAAGTTGTAGCCCGCCATCGAGACGCCGAACAAGGACCAGGCGATCTCGTCGCATCGCACGACGTTCTGGCCAAGAAGAATCCGGCGCAGCTCTTCGATGTCGCGCGCCGGTCCGCGCGGCGCGCCGCAGGCGGCGAGACCCTCCCACCAGCCCTGTTCGACGCCGACATGGAACGCCGACACGCCCATGCCGGCGAGGAAAAGCGCGCCGGCAAGCGCGACGAGGGCGGCGATGGCCTGCATCGGCTCGGGCCGCACGGTGCTCATGCCGAGCGCCAGCGCGCCCAGGGCGATCGTCGCGACATAAGGATAACGCTGCCAGTGGCACAGCGCGCACGGCTCGATGCCGCCCAGATATTGGAACCCGAGCGCGGCGCCGAGGATCGCCAGACTGGCGAATAGAACGATCGCGGCGGCGAAGCGGGCCTCGGTCATGGCGGCAGTATATATAGGCGGGCTCGGCTTGGCGATTTCGCGCGAGCTTGGTCAGAAGTACCGCAGCGCGACGAATCCGGCGATGACGAGGCCGATGAACGCGGTCGTGACCAGCGTCAGGTAACGCTCGATGAAGTCGCGGATCGGCGGCCCGAAGACGCGCAGCAAGGCGGCGACGAGAAAGAATCGCGCGCCGCGCGTGACGATCGACGCTAGCGCGAAGACCGCGAGATCGAATTTGGCGACCCCGCTGGCGATGGTGATGAGCTTGTAGGGGATCGGCGTCATGCCCTTGATGAGGATGATCCACAGGCCCCATTCGTTGAAAAGCGCCTGATACTCGATGAACTGCGGCTCGAGGTGGTAGAACGAGACCACCGCGCGGCCGACGGTTTCATAGAGGAAGTATCCGATCGCGTAGCCGAAAAAACCGCCGGCGACCGAGGTGAGGGTGCAGACCAGCGCGATCTTCCATGCCTCGCGCGGCCGGGCGAGGATCATCGGCACCAGCATCGCGTCAGGGGGGATCGGAAAGAACGAACTTTCGGTGAAGGAAACGGCGCCCAGCGCCCACAGCGCGCGGGGGTGGGCGGCGAGCCGCATCACCCAGTCGTAGAGGCCTCGGAGCATGGCGTGAGCGTCGAAGAGAAATCCGGTGGGGGTCGGGAAGAACGGCAAGGCGAGGCGGCGCGGCCGAGAATAGCGGGAATGCATAAGGCGTTGGTAAAGAATGACCGCCGCCGCGCGCGGCGTTGACCGACCCCAGCGCATCACTATGATGGCGCCGCCGCCGGCCCGGTGCCGTGCGGCCGCGCGCAGCCGCGCGTTCGACGAGTGCCCCTGTGGCGGAACGGTAGACGCGGCAGACTCAAAATCTGTTGCCCGCAAGGGCGTGCTGGTTCAAGTCCGGCCAGGGGCACCAATTATTTCAATGGTTTAAGATGGAGCACCGGGACGTTTGTCGCCGGTCGATTGTTCTTCGATGTGTCGAGCGGCGTCCGGAGACCACACCCACGGATCGCGACATTACAAACACGCTCAAGTAAGTCTTCAGACGTAGCAATATGTTCCACGTTCCGCCAACGCGCGCACGGCGTGAGATACTTCGCGCACCTCGAGCACGACGACCCGAAGACGTCCAACCCGAAGCTTGCGCCACTCGGCCTGTTGCTTGAGCTCACTTTCAAGCACGCTCAGATCGCGACGGCGCGAGAGTTCGGCGTCATAGAGACGCGTGACCACGTGCAAGGTTTCGCCGCTGTAACCGCGAAACACGACGTCGAACGTCTCTTTCGTGAATGGCGATCGTGGTAGCGTATCCTCCAACACTTCTTCAAGGTAGTGATAGTAGGTCAACACGTCGATTCCCGTTCCAAGTAAGACGATTTTAGCGCCAGCGTCGGCGAGGTCGGCGAACGGACTATGTTCACCGCATGGCGTGCGCGCCCGCATATGATCGCGAAGCAATTCGTCGGCATTTGGCCCACAGGCCAGGACGGGATGCGTCGGATGCAGGCTGCGCGCGGTTCCGGGAGCCCGCCGGTACAACTCGGTCACCAGTCCCGCGAGCGACGGCGTGCGACGGACATCGAACGTCCGCCCCGAGCGCACATAGTCCTGGGCCAAACCTTCGAACGGTATCGACGGCATCATCAACGTTCCTGTCGTCGATACCGCCTGGCGTAGGCTGCTAAGGACATCCAAGGGCCCGCCGGTAAAGCCGACGAAGCTGTCATAGGAGACGTGCGCAAAAACGACGTCGCCTGGTTTTACGCCAAGCGAGCGGAGGGCCGCTGTTACGTCGGAGGGCGAGAAGGAATGGAATGTCGAGTTCCACTGTCTTCGCCATGCGCGCAAGTGGCCTTTGAACCATTTCCTGACCGGCAAGATGAAAGTCCCTTGATCCATGGCGCGCAATGAATCGAACGGAAAGGCAAGCCGGCGAAATTGGCCCAGCTCAGCTTTTTCTTTTCATTGGATTCGCCGCAAATTCTTTTCACTGGAATCGCCGCGAACACCCGAAAACTCTTCGTCGGCGCGATGCAATCAGGATACTCTTGGCGAAAGTGTCAAGAAAAAGCTAGACCGCGACCGATCGCCAGTGACACTTTGAAGACCTACTGCGTGAACTCCGTGACCTGAGCCTGTCGAGGTCAGCCGCGGCGAGCGCGGAACAGCCGAGGTCGACGCGCGTTTCCGGCGTGGCGGTGAATCATTCGCACACGCTACCCTTTGAGGAGCGCGTAGGTCTCCGCGGCGAAGGCATCGACCTGAATGACGGCACCGCATGCTTGCGCCGCCGAATCGGCGCGCTGACGCTCCTCGGCGCTGATGACGCCCATTGCGCAAGCGCGCTTCGTTACGGTGCCGGCCGGCTCGGCGGCGATCGCGCCTCGTCGTATCGCCTGGCGGATTTTCCTTTTGACTGGTCTTGCCTCGACCGCAAGCGCAAGCGCCGCCTCGAGCCGCCCAAATCCTTCCTCGCCGCCATCCGGAACGAAGATATCGCGGGTCAGCCGCCGCCGCATTTCATCGTCATAGAGCAGGCCTTGCGCGAGTTCGGCGCCGAGCGTATCGGCGGGCGGCCGCAAGCGCCGGCCGAGCGGAAAGATCAGCGCGCGCAATACAATCGCCGCGGGCCGGTTGGGCAGATTATCGAGCACGCCGGCGAGCGCGCCTTGGATGTTCCATAACGCCAGGTCGCACGACCAACGCAGCAGGGGCAAATCCCCGGCCGGCTGACCGTCGTCATGAAATCGCTTGAGCGCGGCCGACGCG
>DATFES010000546.1:0-3174 GCA_035250945.1 Alphaproteobacteria bacterium
CCGCGCGGGGCTGTCGGAGAAGGCACCGGAACGGAACATGTGAAAGCTCGCCACGGCGAGGCCTTCGGAGCGCGCCAATTCGCCGCCATTCGCTTCAACGTAGCGCCATGCGCCCCCGGCGCCGGCGCCGAGCAGGACGCTGACGATCGCGAGGTCGAAGCGCACGCGGGCGATCTCATGGGCATCGAGACTCGCGAGCTCGTGGGCCAGGCTCGCCCAACGATCGCGTCCGCCGGCAGTGAAGTGACGCCAGCGGCTGTGAAACGGAATCGTCAGGGAAGGGTAGTTACGACGGATGGTATCGAGAACGTAGTCGACCGCCGCGCCGAGATTCTCCGGATGATACGTGAAATGCGCAAGCTCGCCGCGCTCGGCGAGCGCCATGAACTCGCCAGCCCGCGCACGGATCGCGCCGGGCATCAGCAGCCACGCCGCCGCCTCGGCGGGAGAGCGCAGCGGCGCCACGCCGTTCCTAGTCCTCGAGCCGGCGGCCCTTGGCGCGCGCGGTTTCTGACGCATCGGGCGTGCTTTTGGTGAAATAGCCGGCGGCCTTTTTGGCCTCCATCTCGACCCTGGCGTCGGATGGGATGAGCTCGTCGGGAATCTCGACGCGCTCGACCACCTCGATGCCGCTCCGCACGATCGGCTCGAACTTCATGTCGCTCATCGAGACGAAACGATGGATACGCGTAATCCCGAGCCAGTGGAGGACATCGGGCATCAGCTCCTGGAAGCGCATGTCCTGGACGCCGGCCACGCATTCGGTGCGCTCGAAATATTTATCGGCGCGATCGCCGCCGTCCTGGCGCTTGCGCGCGTTATAGACCAGGAACTTGGTGACCTCGCCGAGCGCGCGGCCTTCCTTGCGGTTATAGATCACCACGCCGGCGCCGCCGGCCTGCGCGGTGGCGATGCAGACTTCGATGCCGTGGACGAGATAGGGCCGGCAGGTGCAGATGTCCGAGCCGAAGACGTCGGAGCCGTTGCATTCGTCGTGGACCCGGCAGGCGAGCGGACGCTCGGGATCGGCGACGCTACCCACGTCGCCGAAGAAATAGATCGTCACGCCGCCGATCGGCGGCAGGAAAACGTGAAGATCGGGCCGGGTCACGAGGTCGGGGAACATCCCGCCGGTGTATTCGAACAGGCCGCGCCGTAAATCGCTTTCGGATATGGCGAAGCGCTTGGCGACGCCGGGCAGATACCAGACCGGCTCGATCGCCGCCTTGGTGACGCGCGCGGCGCCGTTCTCCAGCAGCAGCTTGCCGTCGGGCTTGAGCCGGCCGGCGGCGATCGCCTGTTGCAGTTCGGGCATCTGGATGTGCGCCCGAGTGACGGCGATCGTCGGCCGAATGTCCCAGCCGTCCTTGAGCTTGTCGGCGAAAACGTCGGCCACCAGGTGACCCCATGGGTCGAGCGACACGATCTTCTCGGCATCGCTCCACTGCGGATAAGGGCCGAGCGGCTCGGCGGGTGCGGTATTGGTCAGGTCGGGGATGTGGATTGGGTTGAGCTTTCCGGCGGCGATGGCGAGCGCGCGGTACAGCGCGTAGCTGCCGGCATGCGCGCCGATGACGTTGCGTCGGCCCTGTCCGGGCGCGGCGACGATCGGCCCGCGTTCGGCCGCCGTTGCGGCGCCCCAGCGGATTGGCGGCGGCTTTGCGCCGCCCGGAGGATGCGAGGTGAGGACGATGTGCTTCTTCATGGGCGCCCGGGTGTGTGCCCTTGTGGAAGCGCGGCAGTATCGCAAGCTGCGGTCCATCCGGCAAGGACGCCCCGGGAATGGTAACGATCGCTGTCGCCTGTCAACGAAACGCCAGCACGGTCACCACGCCGCCGGCGATCAGCGCCATGCCGGCGAGCTCGCGCGCGCTGGGCGGCTCGCGGAAGCCGAACCGCGAAACGACGACGGTGAAGATCAGCTCGACCTGGCCCAGCGCGCGGACAAGTGCGGCGTTCTGCAGCGTCATGGCGGCGAACCAGCAAGCCGAACCGAACACGCTGAGGAGTCCCACCGGCGTAGCACTCCGCCAGCTCGCCAGAACACGGCCGACCTCGCCGGGCGTCCGCCAGACGAGGTAGGGCGCCATTAGCAAGGTTTGCAGCAGCGTGATCGTCGCCAGCGTCATGGACGAGCGGATGAGAAAATCGCCGTCGCCCAGCGACAGCGCGGCGGCGCGGATGCCGATCGCCGAGCCGGCGAAGCAGGCGCCCGAAGCCAGGCCGACCAGCGCCGCCGGCTGCGTCCAGCCGAGCGCCAGTTCGCGCAGCGTTACCTTCGGGCCGACCGACAGGGCGAGGACCCCGGCGAGGCTGACCACCACGCCGAGCCATCCGGGGGCCGATAGCGGCTCGGCAAGAAAGACCATGCTGAACAGGGCGGTCTGGATCGTCTCGGTCTTCGAATACGCGGTGCCGACGGCGAAATTGCGCAGGGCGAAGGCGTGGATGAGGAGCGACGTGGCGACGATCTGCGACACGCCGCCCAGGAGGCAGAATCCGAGGTAGCGCCACGACGGCGATGGCGCCGGCGCATCCGAAACCAACGCGACGAGCGCGAACATCGCCGCGGCCACCGGCGCTCCGTAGACGTAGCGCACGAAATTGGCGCCATCGACGCTCAGCGTCGCCGTCAAGCGGCGCTGCAGGGCCGTGCGAATGCACTGGAGAAACGCCGCGCTGACGGTGATCGGCACCCAAAGGCCGATCACGGCGCGGCCCTCGGGACGGTGGAGAGATTCATTCGGCGCGGCGCCAGGAAAGGGTCCAACGAGGCGGCAAGCGGCCGCGCCCGCCATGCAGGCGCGACCGCCGCCTTAACAGAATGAATCGCCGCCGCTCGGCGGTCTATTGCGAATTACGCGGCGGCCACGCGCGCTTCGGGAATGGCTCCTTCCCCTTCCATCGTCGCCGCGACGGCGTGGACGACGGCGGCAATACGGACAGCGGCCTGGATCGTTTCGAGCGCGAGCCCCGCCTTGCGCAATTCGCGTTCGTGCGCGTCGACGCACATGCCGCAGCCGTTGATCGCCGAAACCGCCAGGGACCAGAGTTCGAAATCGACCTTGTCGACCCCGGGCCGGGCGATCACGTTCATCCGCAATCGGGCCGGCAGCGTCCGGTAGTCGGTCGCCGAGACCAGGTGGGTGAACCGGTAATAGACGTTGTTCATGC
>DATFES010000551.1:0-3646 GCA_035250945.1 Alphaproteobacteria bacterium
GGCGCGCGACATGCTCGTGAAATCGGCGGCGCCGCGCGGAGCAACCGGCAAGACCTTCGGCCTCGTCTACTCGGGCTTCGACATCGGCTCGATGATCGCGCCGCTCGTTCTCGGCTGGTTCGTCGATCATGGCATGGCGCAGGGCTTCCTCATCGCGCTCGCCGTCGTATGGCTGGCGACGATCGCCACCATCGGGCAATTCAAGCAGCGCATCCCGGCGTCGCAGAGTTGAGCGGGAGTCGCGTACGCTCGACGTTTGCAACGTCGGCGGCTCGATACCCGATTGCCCTAATCCTGTTAGGAAGTTCGACGTACGCACGCGATGGTGGGCGCGACAGGGATTGAACCTGTGACCCCTACCATGTCAAGGTAGTGCTCTCCCGCTGAGCTACGCGCCCGGGCCACGTCGAAGCGGGGCGGACTATACTAAATCGCCGCACGATGGCAATACGCCCAGGCGGTCCTGGCCGTCGGCGCGTGCACGGCGATGCGACTTCGTGCGGCGAGGACGCCATACGGCGCGACGCGCCGACCATGCCGCGGCGGCGATCTCCGCGCCGCGCTCGGTTGGGTGGAACAGAGCAACGCGCGGTACGAGCCCGCCTGTCGGAGCGCCCCGCCGATGGCCGATGGGCCCGCGGCGGATCCGCCGCGCCGCCGGCGCGGCGATATGGCCAACAGACTATTAATGGATAATTGATATTATATTCGTAGCTTTACCATACAATGCTACCATCATGAGGGCCCGAGCGATGACACCTTCAGTCGACGATAAATGCGCACATGCGGCGCCGACGCGCGCTGCGAAGAGCATGCGCTGGCGGCGCGTTCGGCAAGCGTCGGCGATGAGCGCGTTACTGGCGCTTGGGCTGCCGATCGCGCCGGCGCACGCATATCTCGATCCGGGCACCGGGAGCATCTTGCTGCAAGCGCTCCTTGGCGGCGCGGCGGGCGCCGCGGTTATCGGCCGGTTGTACTGGCACAAGATCGCTACCGCGCTCGGCATCAAGCGAAAGGCCCCAGAGCCGAAGGATGAGGCGTCGGCGCGGAACGGCTGAATGTCGGCCCACGTCGATTACGCATCCTTTCGCGATCCATCGGGATACGTTCTGCATCGCGAGGGGCGCGTTTTGCGCGCCGTCACGTCGCGCGGCGCCCCCGATTACGCGGCGGCGGAAGAAGGCGGTCTCGTCGCCGAGCTGATCGAGCGCGGTTGGCTCGTCGCGACCAAACGGCTCGATCCGCCAACCGACGACCCGGCGCTCGGCGACGCGAGCATCCTGCTTGAACACGAACGATTGCCGTTCATCTCGTACCCGTACGAGTGGACCTTCTCGGCGCTTCGCGCCGCCGCTTTGTTGCATCTCGACATCCATCTGGCGGCGCTGGCGCGGGGTTTCACGCTCAGCGACTCCACCGCCTACAATGTCCAGTTTCGCGGGGCGAGGCCGATTTTCATCGATGTCCTGTCGTTTCGCCGATATCGCGACGGCGCGTATTGGGACGGCTATCGTCAGTTCTGCCAGCAGTTCCTCAATCCGTTGCTGTTGCAAGCCTATGCCGGAATTCCGTTCAATCCATGGTATCGCGGCGCGATCACCGGAATTTCTGCCGCGGAACTGCGGCCGACGCTTCCCTTGCGCCGGCGGCTTTCGCCGCGGGTCGTCAAGCACGTGACGCTGAACGCGGCGCTGTCGGCGAAGGCGGCGGCGACGTCGGTGGAAAAGGAAATGCCGACCCTGCTGCGCGCCGGGTTGCCGCTTGCGGCGTTGCGGAACTTGATCGGGTCGATGCGCGCCTGGATCGCCGAGTTGTCGTGGCGCGCAGGCGGCGCGACGACATGGTCGGATTACGAAACGACGCGGCTCTATCTGGACGAAGCGCTTGCCGCCAAGCAAGCGTTCGTGCGCGACTTCGTCGCCACGACGCGCCCGCGACTGCTGTGGGATCTCGGGTGTAATGCCGGCGAATTCGCCTTCCTTGCGCACGACGCCGGGGCGGCGTACGTCGTCGGCTGGGATTCGGACCGCGGCGCGATCGAGGAATGCTTTGCGCGCGCAGCGCGCGATGGACGGCCGGTGACGCCGCTGATCGGCGACTTGATGAATCCGTCGCCATCGCAAGGTTGGGCCGAATGCGAGCGCGGCGGCTGGCGGGCCCGCGCGCCGGCCGATGCGGCGCTGGCGCTGGCGATCGTCCACCATCTCGCGATCGCCAACAACGTGCCGCTCGCCTCGATCGTCGATTGGCTGCTGTCGCTCGCGCCATGCGGCGTGGTCGAATTCGTCTCCAAGGAGGATCCGCAAGTCCGCCGCATGTTGTCGGCGCGCGAGGACATTTTCCCCGACTACGCGCTGGCAGCCTTCCGCGAGCTGCTCGCGCGCAAGGCGCGGATCGTGCGTTTCGCCGACCTTCCGGGCGGGACGCGGCATATTTTCTGGTACGACGCCGGGAGCTTCCGATGACGGCCGGTCCGGGCCCATGGCCGGGCGGCTTGCGGCTCGAGCGGGCGGCGGGCGTGGCGGCGCCGGCGTTGATCTTGATGACGCCGCTGGCGACCTATTTGCGGTTCCACGGCTTCGATTTGCTCACCGCCGAGGCGCTGTTTTGCCTCTCCGGCTTCGCCGCGCTCGGGCTGCTGATCGGATTGTTGACCGAGATTCGCCCGGCGGTTCTACGGCCGTTGGTGCTGATGACGATGACCCTGCCGTGGACGTTGGCCCCCGTCGGAAGCGGCGTGTTTTCCGTCGTCGAATGGATCGCGGCATGGATGAACGTCGATGCCGAACAGTCGACGATGCCGGCGCGCATCGCCTTCGGCGCGATCGGGCTGCTGGGGTTCTGGCAGTTGATCCTTTATTGGCTGATGCGCCGGCATATCGGAACGATCGTCGCCACGGTGTTCGGCGTCATGCTGGCGGTCGCCATGACGGGATCGAGCGGCACCGAGCCGCAAATCGTCCGCGCCGCCGCCCCGCCGCCGCTGCGCGCCGACTTGCCGCCGGTCATCCATCTCGTGCTCGACGAGCATATTGGCGTCGCCGGCATCCCCGAGGACATCCCCGGCGGACGCGAGCTCAAGCGCGACATCGTCGCCTTCTACGCGCGTCACGGCTTCCGCCTCTACCCCAACGCCTTCAGCCACTACTGGAACACCGAAGAATCGCTGAGCAACCTCGTCAACGGGACGGTCTCGCCGATCATGCAGGCCAACATCAAGATCGACGGACTGTTCGCTCTCGCCCGCAATCGCTGGTTCGACACGCTTCGCGAGCGCGGCTACCGCATTCAAGTGGTGCAGACCGCATTCCTGCGGTTCTGCGCCGGAGACGACGTCGAGGTATGCCATACTTATCCTCCCAACAGCGTCGGCAGTTTGCGCAGCGAACCAGGCGTCGCCGTTTCGACAATGGCGGCGGCGATCGTTCAAACGTATTTGCAGAGGCCGCTACGTTATCGGTGGCTGGGCCCGCTCTATGAAGACCGCATCCGTCCGGCGATCGTCGCGGCGGGGATCGCGATCCCCGAATTGAACTGGGACCATCTGTATTTCGGTCCCGTCTCCTCGAAGCGAGCCTTCGCGAGCATCGCCGAGGTGGCAATTCGCCGGCCCTCGGGCACGGCGTACTTTGCGCATCTCCTCCTT
>DATFES010000557.1:0-2580 GCA_035250945.1 Alphaproteobacteria bacterium
GGATTCGATCCTGTCCCAGCGCCTGTATCGTCGGCTCGCGCGTGCCGGTCTCGTCGATGCGCCGGCGAACGATCTCGATCGACTGCGTCACCGCACGGCGCCGCTGTTCGGCCAATTCCCGCTCGTCGAGCTTGAGGATGACGCTTCCATCCGGAGCAACGGTAATGCGGGCCGCGGCGTCGAGATCGCGCACCGCCGCGCGCGCCTGCTCGGCTTGCCCTGGCTCGCGCACGGTGAAGACAACCGAATCGTCGCCCTGAACCGCGACGTTCACGGCCGGAATACGTTGGCTACGCAGCACGCCGCGAACCGCGTCCTGCAGATTGGTCAGACGTTCGCGCGCCACCGCCGCGACGTCGACTTCGAGCAGCAAATGCGAGCCGCCCTGCAAATCGAGTCCAAGCGTGACTTGCTGGTGCGGCAGAAAGCGCGGCCAGGATTCGGTTTGCTCCCGTCCGAACAGATTCGGCGCCGCGTAGAGTACGCCCAGTACGCATATCGCGACGATCGTCCACGCTTTCCACGGAGCCATGTTCAGCACGGAGCGGACCTAACCCTTGAGGTGGGCGAGGTACTCGTCGTGGCCGAGCGAATCGTATAGCTTGCGCCGCACCGGATCCTTGAGCGTGTCGTACGCCTCGCTCGCCTTGGCGTCGCCGGACTTCGACGAGTATGCGGCGGCGATCTCCTCGGCGCTGGCGCTGCGCGCGACGCCCAGCCACTTGTAAAAATCTTCGCTGCCATCGGCGCGCTCCGCGGCGGGTTTGGTCCGCTCGGGTTTCTCGCGCGCCTCGGCCGGCTCGGTGCGCGCCATGACTTCGGCCACCATGGCGCGACGCGCGCGTACGCGCACGCCGTCGGTAATCTCGAGCGTGATGTCCGCCTCGCCGGGGTTGACTTTGGTTACCGTGCCGATGATTCCGCCCGAAGTGACGATCCGGTCTCCGCGCCGGAGCGCATCGACCATCGATTTATGCTCCTTCACCTTCTTTTGCTGCGGCCGAATGATGAGGAAATAGAAAACGACGAAGATCAGCACCAGCGGCGCGAGTTGAATGATGTCGAAACCGCCGCCGCCGCCCCCGGCCGCCTGCGCGTATGCGGAAGAAATCAGCATGCAAAGCTCTCCTTTCCCGCCGGACGCCGATCGCCGGCGCGGAATCGCGGGGGACTATAACGGGCGGGCCGATAAATGCAACGCTGGCCGCCGGAAACTCCGGGCGGCCGTTGACCCTCGCAAGCGCGCGCTTTAGGGTCACGCCCGCGTCGCCAAATTTTCCGTAAGAGCCGTCGATAGTCATGGTTGACCCGTCGCTGGAGCCCCTGCTTCGCCGCATCGCCGAAACCTTGGAGCGCTTGGCCCCGCGCACGAACCAGGCGATGAATCTCGCCGGCGCCGACGCCTTCGTCTGGCATTCGGATGGCGGCCGGCTGGAGCCGGTTCGCCATGTCAACCGCGTCGACCTGTCCCTGCTGCAAGGAATTGAACGGCAACGCGACATTCTTCTCGAGAACACGCGCCGTTTCGCCCGCGGTTATCCGGCCAACAACGCGCTTCTTTGGGGCGCGCGCGGAATGGGCAAGAGTTCGCTGGTCAAGGCGGTGCACGAAACCGTCAACGCCGAGCGCAAGCAATCCCTCGCGCTGGTCGAGATTCATCGCGAGGACATTCCCTCCCTGCCGGCCCTGCTGTCCATTTTGCGCGGCGCCGAGCGGCGGTTCCTGCTGTTTTGCGACGATCTTTCCTTCGATGGCACCGATGCCTCGTACAAATCGCTCAAGGCGGTCCTCGAAGGCGGCATCGAGGGCCGGCCGCCGAACGTCATCTTCTACGCCACTTCGAACCGTCGGCACTTGATGCCGCGCGACATGATCGACAACGAACGCTCGACGGCGATCAACCCCGGCGAGGCGGTCGAGGAGAAGGTGTCGCTGTCCGACCGATTCGGACTATGGCTCGGTTTCCATCATTGCGATCAGGACACGTACTTCGCCATGATCGACGGCTATGCGCGCTGGCTCGGCATCAAGTTCGATAGCGAAGAGCTACACGCGCAAGCCAACGAATGGGCGGTCACGCGCGGCGCGCGTTCCGGCCGCGTCGCCTGGCAGTTCATCCAGGATCTCGCCGGCCGGCTCGAGAGACGAATTGACAAGCCCTAACCGCTCGCCGCGCCGCCGGACATCAGCTCGCGCGGATCGACGGCGCGCGTGCCGCGGCGAATTTCGAAATGAAGCTGCGGCGAGGCGACATTGCCGGTCTGACCGACCTTACCGAGCACCTGACCGCGGCGGACCTGATCGCCGCGCTGGGCGTTGATTTCGTCGGCATGGGCGTACGCGGTGACCCAGCCGCCATCGTGGCGGACGAGGATTAGATTGCCGAAGCCGCGCAATTCGTTTCCGGCGTAGACGACGACGCCATTATCGGCGGCGTGGAACGGCGTGCCGCGCGGTACGGCGATGTTGAGCCCATCGTTGTGGAGCCCGCCGGGCTTCGGCCCGAAATCGGAAACCACGCGGCCACGCACCGGCCAAGCGAAGCCGCGCCCGGCGCGCGCGGCGGGAGGCGCGACCGCG
>DATFES010000002.1:0-6740 GCA_035250945.1 Alphaproteobacteria bacterium
CCTTCCGCGCCACGCTCGAGGAGGTGCGCGCCGCCGATCTGATCATCCATGTCCGCGACGTGTCGCATCCGGAAACCGAAGCCCAGCGCGAGGATGTGCATCGCGTGCTGCGCGAACTCGGCCTCGAATCGGCCGTCGAAGAGGGCATGGTCGAGGTGCTGAACAAGATCGACCGGCTCGACCCGGACGTGCGCCACATCGTCGTCAACCAAGCCAAGCGGCGCTCCTTGCAGATCCCGGTGTCGGCCCTGACAGGCGAGGGGTGCAACCGGCTCCTCGGCTTGCTCGATTCGGCCTTGGTCGCGGCGCGCCAGGTGGTCGAGTTCGAGGTCGCGGCGAGCGATGGCGCGGCGATCGCCTGGCTTTACGCGCACGGCGACGTCTTGTCGCGTCGCGACGATGGCTTGCGGGCATGCCTCACCGTGAGCCTCGATGCCGCTGACCGGGCGAAATTCGAGCATCGTCGCTGACTTGCCGCGGCAGCGAACGATTGAGGCGCGGCGACTCGATCTTGACGATGTAAATCCTTGAGAGTGGACGATGTTTGGGGCATGCTTGGCCTGGGTCGAAGCGCAATAAAATATCTCGGGGGCCTCTGAAATGAAGACACGCCTCAGCGTTCTCGCAGTCGTCGCCGCCGCGATCGTCGCCATGACGACGCCGGCGTCGTCGAAGACGTTTCGCTACGCCAATGATGGCGATTCGAACTCGATGGATCCGTATGCTCGCAACGAGACCTTCCTGCTGACGTTCACCCACAACATCTACGAACCGTTGGTGCGGTGGAACGAGCAGGTCAAGCTCGAAGCGGCGCTCGCCATGGAATGGAGCCAGCCCTCGCCGACGGTGTGGCGCTTCAAGCTACGCCCGAACGTCAAGTTCCATGATGGCGCGCCGTTCAGCGCCGACGACGTGGTGTTCTCGCTCAACCGCGCCAACGGCCCGGGATCGAACATGCGCGGCCACTTCGTGACCTTCAAAGAGGCGCGCAAGATCGACAATCTGACCGTCGAAGTCGAGACCAAGTATCCCGATCCGGTCTATATCTCGAAGCTGGCGCAGATCGCGATCATGAACAAGGCATGGGCGGAAAAGAACAACGCGCAGTTCTCCGCCGATCTGACCAAGAAGGAAGAGAATTTCGCCACCCGCAACGCCAACGGCACCGGGCCATTCAAGCTCAAGATCCGCGAGCCGGATGTCCGCACTGTCCTGGAGGCCAACAAGGATTGGTGGGACAAACCTAAGCACAATCTGACCGAAGTCGAGTTCCGCGTCGTCTCGAACGACGCGACACGGGTCGCGGCGCTGCTGTCGGGCCAGGTCGATTTCGTCTACACCGTGCCCCCGCAGGACACCAGCCGTATCGCCCAGACCAAGGGCTTCAAGATCCTGCAGACGCCGGAGTTCCGCACCGTCTATCTCGGCTTCGACCAAGCGCGCGACGAACTCCTCGAATCGAGCGTCAAGGGCAAGAACCCGTTCAAGGACGTGCGCGTCCGTCGCGCCTTCTGGCAGGCCATCGACATCGAGGCGATCAAGTCGCGCGTCATGCGCGGCCAGTCGAGCCCGACCGGCCTGATGGTGGCGCCGGGCATCAACGGCTTCGCTACGGAGCTCAACAAGCGACCGCCCTACGATCCGGACGCGGCCAAGAAGCTGCTCGCCGATGCCGGATACCCGAGCGGTTTCGAGGTCGGAATGGATTGTCCGAATGACCGCTACGTCAACGACGAAGCGATCTGCCAGGCGGTGGTTGCGATGCTGGCGCGGATCGGCGTCAAGGTGAACCTGCTGGCGCAGACGCGCGCCCGCTACTTCGCCAAGATCCTTGGGCCGGCTTACAACACCAGCTTCTACATGCTGGGATGGACGCCGGGCGCGACCTACGACACGCACAACGTGTTCGAGCAGCTCATGCACACGCGCAATACGCAGACCAACCAGGGCGTCTTCAACGTCGGCGGCTATTCGAACGCCAAGTTCGACGAACTGGCGGACAAGATCGAGAAAGAGACCGACAAGGAGAAGCGCGACGCGATGATCAAGGAAGCCCACAAAATCCATCAGGACGATGTGGGGCACATTCCGCTGCATCAGCAGGTCATCGTCTGGGCCGTGCGCGATGGCATCCAAGTTGTGCAGCCGGGCGACAACTTCTTCCCGCTGCGCTACGTCCGCGTCCAATGACGGCTTGACGCGACGCACATCGTCGGCGGCGCCCGCCGGTTCCGAACCGGCGGGCGCTTTCCTGTCGGTCCAACGGACGGCCGGGAAATTCGGGTAAGCTCGCTGGAACCTCCATGAACGATGCCGCAAGCCTTTCGCCGATCGAGGTCACTCCGCGGGACCTGTCGGCCTACCGGAACGGCAATACGGGAATCGACTATGTGCACCGTTTTGACTCCGGAGTGACGGGACCGGCGGTGGTCGCGGTCGCCCTGACGCATGGGAATGAATTCTGTGGGATGACGGCGCTGACATGGATGCTCGAGCACGACGTTCGGCCAAAACGCGGCTCAATGACCCTGGCATTTGCCAACGTCGCGGCCTACGAGCGCTTCGATCCCAGCCGTCCGTTCGAAAGCCGATTTATCGATCGCGACCTGAACCGCGCCTGGACCGATGCGATCATGGCCGACGACACCAAATCGACCGAAGCGCGGCGCGCACGCGAGCTGCGCCCGGTGGTCCACGCGGCCGACGCGCTGATCGACCTTCATTCGACGGCCTATCCCTGCGCCTCGATGCTGGTTCTCGGCGATTTGGCCAAGAGCCGACGGCTGGCCGCCGAGCTCCGCGAGCCGCTCACGCACATCGTCAGTCCAAAGGGCAAGCATCAGGGCGGGCTGCTGTTCGAATACGGACGTTTCGGCCGCGAGGATGACGACGCGGTGGCGATCGCCGTGGAATGCGGCCAGCATTTCGCTCGGCGCTCCGGCGAGGTGGCGATTCAGGCGGCGTTGCGATTCTTGCGCCAATTCGACGTCATCGACCGCGCGTTGGCCGAACGTCATCTTGAGCCACCGGCTGCGGGCGAGCCGACGACGTACCGCATCACCGAGGTCGTCACCGTAAAGGGCGAGGGAGCGCGTTTCGTGCGGCCTTTGGTCGGTTTCGAAGAATTCGCCAAGGGCGAGCTCATCGGCTTCGACGGCGCCGCGGAGGTTCGCGCCCCCTATGATCGCTGCGCCGCGATCATGCCGCGCGCGGTGATCGTTCCGGGTCGCGAGATGGTGAGCCTTGGCCAACGACTGTGACCGATCGCCGGTCGGTGAGCGGGCCCAATTCTATCGAGGGAGCGAGCGATGAAGTTTCGTCCATTGCAGGATCGCGTTCTGGTCAAGCCGTTGGAAGTCGACGCGAAGACCCAAGGCGGCATCATCATCCCTGATACGGCCAAGGAAAAGCCGATGCAGGGCAAGATCATCGCTGCCGGGCCTGGAGCGCGCGGCGAAGATGGCAAGCTGCAGCCGATGGGGGTCAAGGCAGGCGACAAGATCCTTTATGGCAAGTGGTCCGGAAACGAAGTAAAGATCGATGGCGAAGACCTTATAATCATGAAGGAATCCGATATTCTCGGCGTAATTCAGTAGGTCGTGACGCGGCGTCGGCCGGCGCCCGACGTTCGGCCGATCGCGCATAGGTGTATTGCCGCGACGGAACGCCGTTCGCGCTTGCCGGCCGTCGGCGATGCGCCGATCATCGCGCGCTCGAGGCGATGTGAGTGCCATCGCGCCATGCGCGCGGGCTTGGAGTGGTCTCCATGCGGCGAAGCTATTGGGTCGTCATTGTTTGCGGCGCCCTGATCTTGACGTTGTCCACCGGACTCCGGCAGACGCTCGGCCTATTCCTCAAGCCGATGACGGTGGACCTCGCCGTCTCGCGTGAAATTTTTTCGTTCGGCATCGCGCTGCAGAACATCCTGTGGGGCGCGGCGGGGCCGTTTGCCGGCGCGATCGCCGATAAGTTCGGCACCAGGCGCGTGCTCGTCTGCGGCGGGCTGCTCTATGCCGCGGGCCTGTGGGCGATGGGACTGGCCGGCGGCCCGTTCGAGATCGTGCTCGGCAGCATCTTGATCGGGCTTGGGCTGGCGGGCGTAGGCTTCACGGTCATTCTTGGCGTCGTCGGCCGTGCGGCGCCGCCGGAGCGCCGCAGCATGGCGCTCGGCATCGTCGCCGCGGGCGGCTCGTTCGGGCAGTTCGCGATGGTTCCATACGGTCAGGCTTTCCTGGAGGCCTACGGGTGGGAAGTGGCGCTATTCATCCTCGCGGCGACGGCGTTGATCATGGTCCCGCTGTCAAGGGGAGTGGCTGGCGAGAAAAACGCCGGCGGCGAGGCGCAAAGTTTGGGCCAGGCGCTCGATGAAGCGCTGCGACACCGCGGCTTCTGGTTGCTGACGGCCGGCTTTTTCGTCTGCGGATTTCAGGTCGTGTTCGTGGGTACGCACTTGCCGGCCTTCCTCGCCGATCAAGCCATGCCGGCGTGGCTCGGCGGCTGGGCCTTGGCGCTCGTCGGACTTCTCAACATCGTCGGGACGTACGCTTGCGGCGCCTTGGGCCAACGATATCGCAAGAAATACGTGTTGGCGTGGCTGTATATCGCCCGGTCGGCGGCGTTCGTCGTCTTCCTGGCGATGCCGCTGTCGAACCTATCGGTGTTGCTGTTCGCCTCGATCCTCGGCCTGCTGTGGCTTGGCACGGTTCCGCTCACCGGCGGTCTGGTGGCGCAGATTTTCGGGCCGACCTACATGTCCATGCTTTACGGCATCGTCTTTTTCAGCCACCAGATCGGCAGTTTTCTCGGCGCATGGCTGGGTGGTAAGCTGTTCGACATGACCGGTTCCTATGACGCGATGTGGCTGATTTGCATCGCGCTCGGCTTCATAGCCGCGGCGCTGCACTGGCCGATCACCGATCGTCCGGTGCCGCGGCTTTCCGCGGCGATGGCGCGCGCGTGACCGCTTCCCTCGATAATCGTGCGCGCCGCGCCGCGGGCCTCGCGGTGGCGTGCGCTGGAGCGCTCGGCCTCCTCGGCGCCGCGTATTTGTGGGCGACGCGCGGGGCAGCGATCATTCTCGACCTGTCCTGGGTCGGCTGTATCTGATCCCCGGCCTGCCGGCGTCTCAGCCGGCGCGGCGGTGGATATTGAACGGCGAGAACGCCTGCTGCACCGGCATCATCTCCATCCGGTTGATGTTGAGATGCGGCGGCCGCGTCGCCACCCAGAACACGCATTCGGCGATATCGTCGACCGTCATCGGCGTGATCCCCTCGTAGGGCTTGCTCGCCTTTTCTTGGTCGCCCTTGAAACGCACCGACATGAATTCGGTGAGCGCCATGCCAGGCTCGATCGAGGTCGCGCGCACGCTGGTGCCAAGCAGATCGGCGCGTAGGTTGAGCGTGAACTGGTGCACGAACGCCTTGGTCGCCCCATAGACGTTGCCGCCGGGATAAGGGTAATTGCCGGCGATCGAGCCGAGATTGACGACGTGGCCGCGGTCGCGCGCCACCATGCCCGGCAGAATCGCATGCGTACAGTAGAGCAGACCGAGAACGTTCGTATCGACCATCGTCTGCCAATCGGCCATGTCGGCGCGCTGCGCCGGATCGAGCCCTTGGGCGAGGCCGGCGTTGTTGATCAACAAATCGACGGCGGCGAAATCTTGCGGCAGGGCCTTGACCGCGGCGTCGACGGCGTTGCGGTCGCGGACGTCGAGCACGATGCTGTGCGCTCTCGCGCCAAGCTCCTTCTTCAGCGCCGCCAGCCTATCGGCGCGGCGACCGGTTATGACCACCTTCGCACCGGCGCCGGCAAAACGCCGTGCGAACGCCGATCCGAAGCCGGCGGTGGCGCCCGTGATGAAAACGCAATTTGGCATGTAATCGGACATCGTCGTCTCCCCTGTCTGATCGCGTGGATTGGGCGGAAGATAAACGATCGCGTGGCGGGCCGCGAGCCTGCGTTGCCGCCTTTCGATGCCGCCGCTATGATCGCGCCGGTCGGCAACTTTGGCGGCGGAGACAATATGGCGCGCGTGGCGTTTCTCGGACTCGGCGCGATGGGTTTTCATATGGCGGGACATGTCGCGAAGGCGGGTCATGATATCGCGGTCTACAATCGCACCCTCGCCAAGGCCACTGATTGGGTCGCCGCGCATAGCGGCCGTGTCGCTGTTACCCCTGCGGAGGCCGTGCGCGACGCGGATTTCGTGTGCGTCTGCCTCGGCAATGACGCTGCGCTGCGCGAGGTAGCGTTGGGCGAGGCAGGCGCCTTCGCGGCGATGAAACCCGGCGCGGTCTTCGTCGATCACACGACGGCCACCGCGGGTATCGCGCGCGAACTGGCTGCCGATGCGAGGAAGCGCGGGCTGGAGGCGCTCGACGCGCCGGTGTCCGGCGGCCAGACTGGCGCAAAGAACGGTCAGCTTAAGGTGATGGCGGGCGGCGCTCCGGCCGCCTTTGCGCGCGCGGAGCCGGTCATGCGGAGCTACGCCAAAGCGGTGACTCTCATGGGACCGCCCGGAGCGGGGCAGCTCACCAAGATGGTGAACCAGATTTGCATTGCTGGACTGATGCAAGCGCTGGCCGAAGGAATCAATTTCGCGATCAAGGCCGGCCTCGACCCCGAGCGCATGCTGTCCGTCATCTCGCAGGGCTCGGCCCAATCCTGGACAATGGAGAATCGCGGACGTTCGATGGCGAAAGGCGAATTCAAACCGGGCTTCACCGTCGACTGGA
>DATFES010000025.1:0-3657 GCA_035250945.1 Alphaproteobacteria bacterium
TTCAAGCTCGGCACGAAGGTCACCGCCGCCAAGTTCACCAATCAGGGCGTCGAGGCGACGATCGAGCCGGCGAAAGGCGGCGCCGCCGAGACGCTCGTCGCCGATGTTGTGCTGGTCGCCATCGGGCGGCGGCCATACACCGAAGGCCTCGGCCTCGCGGAAGCGGGCGTGGCGCTCGACGAGCGGGGTCGCATCAAGACCGATGGACACTTCCGCACCAACGTCGCCGGCGTCTGGGCGATCGGCGACGTCATCGCCGGACCGATGCTGGCCCACAAGGCCGAAGACGAGGGCGTCGCCGTGGCCGAGATCATCGCCGGCCAGGCCGGTCACGTGAATTACGATGCGATTCCGGGCGTGGTCTACACCTGGCCCGAGGCGGCGTCGGTGGGGCAGACGGAAGAACAGCTCAAGGACGCCGGCGGCGCGTACAAGGTCGGCAAGTTTCCGTTCACCGCCAATGCGCGCGCGCGGGCGATGGCGATGACCGACGGGTTCGTGAAGATCCTCGCCGACAAGGCAAGCGACCGCGTGCTCGGCGTCCACATCGTCGGCGCGAACGCCGGCGACCTGATCGCCGAGCTGGTGCTGGCGATGGAGTTCGGCGCTTCGGCCGAGGACATCGCCCGTACGTGCCATGCGCATCCGACACTGAACGAGGCGGTCAAGGAAGCAGCGCTCGCCGTCGACGGCCGGCCGATCCACATCTAGCTCGCTCACATTCGTCTTGGCGACGACCGCTTAAGGCGCGCAAGAACGATCACTGCAAAGGAAACGCCTCGATATCGTGACCGGGTGACGCGCCTCGAAAGAGCGCTCAAGCGACTGCCCTTGCGGCAATCGAGCCGGCGAGCGGGGCGTCGACCCTCCCGCCAACTCGACAAATGGAGACACCCGCATGTCGACGATCACGACCAGGGACGGCACGACGATCTATTACAAGGATTGGGGCAAGGGCCAACCCATCGTTTTCAGTCACGGCTGGCCGTTAGCGTCCGATAGCTGGGAATCGCAGATGCTGTTCCTCGCTTCCAACGGATATCGCGCCATCGCCCATGACCGCCGCGGCCACGGACGCTCGAGCCAGCCCTGGCATGGCAACGAGATGGACACCTATGCCGACGATCTCGCGCAGCTCATCGAGACGCTCGATCTCAAGGACGCGGTGCTGATCGGCTTTTCGACCGGCGGCGGCGAGGTGGCGCGTTACATCGGTCGGCACGGGACGAAGCGCGTGGCGAAGGCGGCTCTGATCGCCGCGGTGCCGCCGCTCATGCTGAAGACTCCGGCGAACCCCGGCGGGTTGCCGCGCGAGGTATTCGACGGGATTCGCGCCGCCAGCCTCGCCGACCGCTCCCAGCTCTACAAGGACACCGCCGGCGGGCCGTTCTTCGGTTTCAACCGGCCAGGCGCCAAGAAGTCGCAGGGCATGATCGATTCGTTCTGGATGCAAGGCATGATGGGCGGCCACAAAAACACATATGACTGCATCAAGGCTTTCTCGGAGACCGACTTCACCGACGACCTGAAGAAATTCGACCTGCCGACGTTGATCGTCCATGGCGACGACGATCAGATCGTGCCGATCGACGCCGCTGGCCGCGCCTCGGCGAAACTGGTTCAGCGCGCCACGCTCAAAGTGTATGAAGGCGGGCCGCACGGCATCACCGACACGCACAAGGACCGCCTCAACGCCGACCTGCTGGCGTTCGTCAAGACATAGACGCGCCGGCGGCGGGCCGACCGCGCGTCCGACGGCACAGGAGGAGAAATCCTTGCGCAGGCTCATCATGGGGATCGTCGATTTTCGCGAGCGGATGTTGCCGCGGTACAGCAGGCGATTTCGCGCTCTGGCGCTGGCCCAGTCGCCGGACGCGCTGTTCATCACCTGCTCCGACAGCCGCGTGGTGCCGGACCTCCTGGCGTCCACCGATCCCGGCGATTTGTTCACGATGCGTAATGTCGGCAACTTGGTGCCGCCTGCGACGTCCGACGGCGTCTCGATCGGAGACCTCTCCGAGGCGAGCGCAATCGAGTACTCGGTGCTCGTCCTTAAGGTGGCAAATATCGTGGTCTGCGGACACTCGGGGTGCGGAGCGATGAAGGCGGTTCTAAGGCCCAACCTGAAACTCAATGCGCCAAATCTCGACAAGTGGCTGCACCATGCCCACCCGGCCGCCATCCGCCTTGAGCAAGAAGGCGCGCTGAATCCCGCGCTGGCGCTCCACGACCAGCTTTCGCAGCTCAACGTGCTGGTGCAGGTCGAGCATTTGATGTCGTACCCCATCGTACGCAAGAAGGTCGCTGCGAGAACTCTACGATTGAGCGGCTGGTGGTTCGATATCGCCACTGGGGCGATGCACGCATACGAACGCTCCAGCCGGTCATTCAGGATCATAGACCGCCAGTTCGCCAAGCGCCTTGTCGATCGCCGCCGCGCATCGCGGCAGTCGCACGTGATCGCTTGAAGTTGGGCGCGCTAGGCGCCGAACAGATACCGCATCAGCAGGAACACCGCGGCGACGCTGGCGACGACGATCGTCGAGGCGATGGCGAGCGCGATCACGCCGCCGACGAGGCCGGCGATCACGAACGCGCCATCGCGCTCGATCATGCCGAGGGCCAATAACGCCATGGCGACCGCGGGCGGCTGATTGCCGAAGGCGATCGGCAAGGAGACAACGATCGCTAGGATGAGGAAGGCGACTCCTAGCAATCGTTCGGCGGCCCCCTCGGCGAGGGACTCCCAGCGCGGACGCAAGATTCGCTCGACCTTTTGCAGATAGGGCATCGCCTTGTCGACGACGCGCACGAAATCGCGGCGCGGTATCGAGCGGTCGAGCACCGGTCGCGGCAACCACAGTTGCTTGCGGCCGAATATCATTTGCGCCGCGAGGATGATCTGCGGGATGCCGAATATCGTCGACAGACCGGGGATCGCGCCGAGTCCGATGGCGTTGGGCAACGACAAGACCAGCATCATCACGCCATAGGCGCGATCGCCCAACACGGCCAGAATTTCGTGCAGTTCCAAACCGTCGCCGTCGCCCGAACGCGCGATGTCGGCGAGGATTTCTGAGACCCGCTTCGAGTGCGGACGGTCGGCGGTCATTAGAGTCCAATCCACCCTGATGTAGTTGTGTCGTCGGCCCTCATGCTTCGACAGGCTCAGCACGAGGGCTTTATTTATTGCACTCGCCCTGAGCTTGTCGAAGGGCAGGGAGCATTACTAGCGATTCCAGCGTTGCGCATCTCTCTCTAGGTGGCGGCCGGTAGTTTCGTGCGCCATGCGGCGGCGCGCCATAGCCAGAGCGACGGGCGCCGGTCAAAAACGTCGCAACCCGCACGCGGGCGCGCATCGCTCGAATTCGCGCCCTGGAGTCTCCGCGTCGTTCAGCCGCGCGCGCGGGGATGCGCGCGTTCGTAGACCGCCATGAGGCGCGCCGCGTCGACCTCGGTGTAGCGCTGGGTGGTCGATAGCGATGCGTGACCGAGCAGCTCCTGAATCGCCCGCAGATCGCCCCCGGCGGCGAGCAGATGGGTCGCGAAACTATGGCGCAACGCGTGCGGCGTCGCGGTGTCGGGCAGCCCGAAAGCGGCGCGAAGTTGGCGCATCCGCGCTTGGACGACGCCGGCCTGCAGACGCTTGCCGCGCGC